>JAHDCE010000508.1 GCA_020630045.1 Saprospiraceae bacterium
AACTTGGTAGCTACGGCTACCAGTTTCCGGGCTTCCCTCGACTAAAACAAAAATTCCACTGAAAATCATTATTCGATTACTTTTGTCCAGGTACTTACTTATGATAACGAATCAACTATGATAAGTGTTTTTCCGTCATATTATTCCTTTTGCAAATATTAAGCCGAAACCGATTCTTGTCGGAGAAGGATGTGTTAAAGGGATGTCAATGTGTTGGGTATTGGGGTTGATGTAGGTGCAGTTAAAGTGATATAAACACTTCCTAGTAAAGTAGGGATATTGTACTTTTGAGATATGGATGGCCACGCGAAAAAGGGATGAAAAACGACAAATCAGTTCGTGTTTATTGAGTATTCTGTGATTATTCCATTCAGAATGACCTCATAAATCCATGTTTATTGATTTTCTTTATAAAAGTTGTCTTTTGGCTATGCTGAATTTTCGTAATAGCATCTAATCGATTTCAAACAAAATCAAAGCTTTATGAATCACTTACTATCCACAATGGTTATCTGTTTGTTATTTATTAATTATGATGTAAAATGTATAACATTCCATTCTCAAGCGGATGTAGATGCGTTCAATTCCTCCCTGACATCTTATGCCGGGCACTTGCAAATAATCAGTACCGATGAAACGGATCCAATACTTGATTTATCCAATTTGTCGAACCTAACTTCTATCGGTGGAAATTTAGTTATTAGAAATAATCTGGATTTAAAACAAATCAACGGTTTAGCCGGAATAACTGAAATAGGCGGTTGGTTGAATATATCTGTCAATACTTCACTTGAAAACTTAGATGGTTTAATCAACTTAAAAAATGTGGGTTACGATGTGTTGATTAATTTGAATGACTCGTTGGTTCACATAAACGGCTTGTCGAATTTAACCTCTATAGGCGGATATTTTTATATTACCTCTAATGGCAGTTTGTCACATATCTCCGATATTCCTAACTTGTCGTCAATAGGAGGGGATTTTTTAGTTGAAGCAAATGGTTCATTAACGGTTTTAGGTAGTCTGCCTAATTTAACAAGCCTAAATGGAGATTATTCTGTAAGTCAGAATAATTCTTTATTGGAGATAGGTGATTTATCAAGTTTGACCTCTTGGGAGGGGGAGTATAGTATTGCCGCAAATATAAGTTTGGTATCAGTAGGTGGTTTGCCGAATATGGTAAATATGGGCGGTGCAATCCTTTTTGTGGCTAATTCTGATTTGAAAGAAATTAATGGATTTTCCGGTTTGACTTCACTTCAAGGGGGGCTAACAATTGGTAATAATGACTCCGTATCGAATTTGGATGGTTTTTCCAATTTAACTTCTACAGCTTATATAGATATTAGAAATAATGACTCGATTACAGATGTTGATGGCCTTTCTAATTTAATATCACTTGAGGGTTACTTGGTTTGCTCTAATAATAAAATACTATCTAATTTGGATGGTTTTTTAGGATTGACGCAAGTTGGCGGTAGTGTTTTCATTGAGGAGAATGACCAACTAACTGAATTGAGTGGTCTTTCTAACATAACTGCGATTGGGGGGCTCTTGAAAATAAAATCAAATGATGGACTAACTAATTTGGACGGTTTGTCAAATGTGACTTCTGTCAATTCGATGGAAGTTTCATATAATAGTATGATGACCGACTTAGAAGGGATGTCCAATTTAGAAACAATCGTAGATTATTTGCTTATTAAAAATAATCCCTTGTTGCTAAATATAAAAGGTCTGTATAATTTGACTTCAATTGGGGGCTCTTTGTATATATTTGATAATGATAGTTTGATGGAAATAAATGGGTTTCCAAATTTGACATCGATCGGAAAAGGTTTTTATATTCGGGACAATGGTGTTCTTTTACAAGTGGATGGTTTGGCAAAATTAACTTCCATCGAGGGAAATCTTGAAGTGGAAAATAATTCTAATCTATCTGCTTGTTGTTCCCTAATACCATTCTTTGTAGATGAAATTGTTGGTGGTAGCATCTCTATAATTGGAAATGATTCGGGGTGTTCATCCGAATCGGATATATTCGAATCATGTGTGAATGGGATAGTAAAAGGCACTCATTATTGGGATTTGAACGACAATGGTACTTTCGATGAAGGAACCGACCCTTTATTGGAGGGACAAGTAACGTTCAATCCATCCTCTTCTACTTTTTTTTCAAATCATTCAGAGGATGGATACACCGCTTATATCTCAGAGCCGGGAACTTATGATATGGCCACCCAACCGATTTCCGGTTGGACGCTCAATTCAACCCCGGATTCTTACCAAATTGAAATTGGCGTGGGAGACACCACCATCACGGATTTAAATTTCGGCTTCGTACCCGCCGAAACCATTTCTTCTGTTGTAGGCGGCATCGTCTCCGACTTAACAGTTTGCGACACCTGGGTGGAATTCACATTCTCATGGCAAAATACAGGAACGACGATATTGGAAGGCGATGTGCTAGTCATGCTAGATCCTTTTGTTCAAGGAATAGATTTCCTGGATTGTCCGGCCGATGAAATTATCAGTCCGACCGAATTCGTTTGGACATTCGATAGCTTGTATCCCTTCCAAACCATCCATAAAACCATATTGCTGGAAATGCCGGGCATAGACGACGGTTTCGATTTGGGTGATGAGTTATATGTGGCGATGGATGTGGCATGTGATGAAGTGGCGGGTGCCGCTAGCCGCTGTGCGCTTGTTGAATATACGCCGGAAATTTTATGCTCCTATGACCCGAACGACAAACTCGTCCATCCCGACCGTGCGGGAGACGATAACGAAACCTTATTCGGCGAAAGCTTGGTCTACACCGTCCGTTTCCAGAACATGGGGACTTGGTTCGCCAATGATGTCATCGTACGAGATACGCTCGACCCGAATTTAGATCCTAGGACGTTCCGCTTATTGGGTTCGAGCCATCCGAATATATTGGATGTGACGATGGAAGAAGACAGATATATGACTTTCTCCTTCGAAGATATCATGCTACCTAGTGAGGACATGGACGCGGCGGGCAGTCAAGGTTATATTTCCTATATCATCGAACCCTATCCCGGACTGGATGTCGGGACAGTCATTGAAAACACCGCTTCGATTTACTTCGATGTCAACCCGGCGATCGTCACCAATACCACCCGCAATTTATTGACCGACCAACTCACGACTTCCGTCGAATCCCCCCATTTCCCGGAAGGGATAAAACTATATCCCAACCCGGCATCGGATGTGGTTCGTATTGAAATAAGCGACAACCGTTTCCTAGGAGAAAACCGAACCTTTATCATCCACGATTTCCTAGGACGGGAAGTGCTTTCAGGAGAGGTTTCCGATGTCATTGATATTGATATAAGCGACTTTTTAGATGGGACTTATTTTATTTCTATTTTTGATGTAAAAGGGAGTGTTCTGGCTCGGGAGAAGTTGTTGAAGTTGTAAAATATGAGAGCTATTTGGGGATATTGGAAAACGGCAAGACAAGAGGCAATAAATTCATGGGGATAACTGTTTTGAACCAAATTGAA
>JAHDCE010000509.1 GCA_020630045.1 Saprospiraceae bacterium
GTTCGATTGGTTGGTCTGTATCGACAAACTTAAAGAAATATTGGGAATGAATGGGATTCGGATGATATCAATCATCGATTGTATTGAGATAAGTCAGTGTTTGGGGGTGTTTATGGATGGATATTGGAATCAAAATTAATTGATATGAAAAAGGTTAAAATACTATTCGCGTCCGATTTTTCGGACAATTCCACCAATGCTTTGAGATATGCTATCATTTTGGCTGATCAACTGAGAGCGTCGATTCATTTGTTGCACGTTACCTATCCAGAATCCGATATGTTGGGCTACACGGGCATGGTATCTTCCGTATTGAATTCGGATGCGGTCAGGACATGTGAAAGACAATTGAAAAAACAAGGGTTAAAGGCTTTGTCCCAAGTGCAAGAGACTTATGTGCTGGATTCAAAATTGATGATAACCGAAGAGGTCGAACTGGGACTTCCGATTAAAACGATATCGGCCAAGGCAGAGCAAGAAGGGTTCGATTTAATCATCATGGGAACTCGGGCGGAACATTCACGTTGGGAAAATTGGATGGGAACGGTTAGTTCGGGTGTGGTGGAAATATCACAGACTCCTGTTTTGGTAGTGCCCGAAAATGCCAAATTTTATCCGATTCGTAAAGTGGGATATGCTTCTGAATTCAAAAAATCCGACCCCTACTTTATTTGGGAATCGGGTGAATTGCTGGATAGCTTGAATTTTGATTTGTATTGTATCCATGTTGATACGCCTAAGGGAAATGATGGCGTATTCGACGAGGAAAAAATGAAACGATATTTTAGGAATTTCAGAAGTGAGCAAGAAATTCATTTTGTAAATAAAGAAGGAGCCGTAGTAGGGGAGGAGTTAGAGAAAACCATTGAACACTTAGATTTGGATATGATGATTATTCAATCTGAGCCGAAGGGATTGTTCCAGCAGATTTTTGGGAGTAGCACCGCGAAAAAAATGATTTTCCGCAGTCCGGTTCCTGTTTTGATTCTCAGGTAGTTTTGTGTGTTTCGAAAGGTGCGATATATGCCGGATACAATTTTGTGTCCGGCATTTTTGTCTTTTATGACAGGTGTCTTTTGATATTGATTCCACAAATCATCATTAAAAAAATAATAACTAAGGAAATCAGGAATGGAATGTTGACGACTATTGAGATTAATATTGAAATAATAAGACCGTAAATATGCCCTATAACGAATAGATGTCCGAATAACGAAGTAGAGATAAACTGGCTGTCCTTTGTGTTTTTTAAAACCCTTTTTTTACAAAAAAATAAGAGTGGGAAAATTAATATTAATCCGGGTATCCCTAGGGGAGAAACGGTAAGGGCAAATAATGTTTCTCTAATTTTTTGTTCTAAGGTTGTGTTGTGTTTTATGGGGATATTTTTTTCTAATTTTATTTGAATTTCTGATGTGGTTTTTTTGAATTTTCCCGGTGCTACATCCTTGACTTGAAGAAGTGTTTTAATTTCTTTTTTTTGAATATGGAATTGATTGCTTTTTTCCTTCCGGAAATAATTAATACTGTCATAATTTTCTCCTAGAGGAATGTCTATAATTAAATCGGATATTCGTTGTTGTATCAACTGTGTGAAATGTCTTAACGCCTTTCCTTTATGCGTTTCATATTCATTTAAGAAGTCGTTGACCAATATGGATTTTCCGAATCTGATTTCTACATTTTTTAAATGTTCTTGAGGAGACTCGTATTGTAGTCCGACCGGTACGATGTATAGCGGGAAGTCAGGTTGTTCTTTTACGGTTTGCAATGCCATTCTTGCCAACCCCTTTTTTAATGGTAGCAAATTGAAATGATAAGATGGCGCTCCTTCGGGGAAAATTCCGACAGCTTCCCCATTGTGTAATTTAGACATGAAGAAACGAAAAGAATCTTCATTTTTATCCATATTCCTCCATCCGTCCCTAGGGCGATATACGGGGTGCATTTTGATAAAAGAAAGTAATTTTCGAACCCAGGGCTTAGCAAAAAGATCGGCGCGGGTAGCGAAGTAAACCGGCTGGTCACTGGAGATGACGATATTGAGCGCATCCATCAAGGCGCATTGGTGATTACCGGCAAAGATAATTCCCCCCTTTCGGGGAATATTCTCACGGCCGATAACTCGGTAGTTTCGGTAATAAAGGCGTAGGCCGATACTTATCCAGACTTTTAACCAATGATAAATCAAGGAGTTTTCAACTTTCGTTTTCTATAAAAATAAGAGATTAAAAAACCGGCGACCAAATGCCAAATGCCCCACCAAGCTACGATGATGGCCATTCCTCCCAGGTGTTGAAAAAAGGTAAAGGCGATGACCAGGCCCACCGAACCGTTTTGAATACCCGTTTCTATTGAAATAGTACGACGGTCGATTTCCGGAAGGCCGCTCCATTTGGCGATGAAATATCCACCTCCGATGGCCAATCCGTTATGTAATAAAACCAACCAAAAAATATGGTGGAACAATTCCAAAAACAATCCTAAATTCGCAAGGAATGCACCTGCGACTAATACCCCAAAAATCAATAGGGAAATGATTTTTGAAGGCTTCGATATTTTTTTTGAGAACCAAGGAAAAAAATGATTGATGGACATTCCCGCAATCAGGGGGACGACCAATAACCAAAAGGCGATTTTCAGCATTTGCCAACTGTTGACCTCCACTTCTTGCATCAATGGTTGGGTGACCGGTGCCAAGTTCCCCCAGGTCATAAAATTAAAAGGAATTAGGAATACGGCACTTAGCGTCGCGATTGCTGTCAAGGAAACCGATAAGGCCACGTTGCCTTTCGCTTGCATGGAGAAAAAGTTGGAAACACTTCCTCCCGGACATGCCGCAACAAGTATCATCCCTAGTGCGATACTAGGAGGAATAGGTAGAACCAAAACCAATAAAAACGTCAAGGCCGGCAAATACAAAAATTGCGAACCGACGCCGATTAAGATGGGTTTGGGAGATTTTAATAAATGACGAAAATCCCCGACTTTGATATCCAAGGCGACCGAAAACATAATCCAAGCCAACATACAGTTGACCCAGAATAAGTTGTCACTATTAAACTGTATGGCAATATCGTCTATACCGGTCAAAGGCGTAACTTTAATATAATAGACATTATTACGAATTAGATTGTATGGCTATAATTGATCTTTCATCCTCACTCTTCTTCATGTACTCATCATGGTAGCTACGGCTACCAGATTCCGTGCATTCATCAATTGAGAATAAAAGCTCTAATTCTAGCTCTCATAAAAACAATTCGTAATAATGTCTAATGAAGCTACGCAATAAGAAGGGGACGACCAAACCCGGATAGGGGTCAATCTAAAAATGACGGTTTTTCAACTTTCATCTTTTCAAAGAGCGCCCAGCATTTTGAAAATTTCTTTTCGCGGCTAGATTTCTTTTTTCTAGAAGATTTTTTCCCGGTGCCGACTCCCGTCGCTCCTAGAAGCGTCAACTCCAAATTATTCGGACTCCTCTTCGTCCAACTGTACCTCGTAATGGGTTTTTTGTAGTAATAATACG
>JAHDCE010000510.1 GCA_020630045.1 Saprospiraceae bacterium
ATTGAAGTCGGCCAACCTAGAATAACCGAAGGCGAAGTTAAATGACTTCCATTTATCAGGGCTTACCCTGGCAAACACCAAACCCGCTTGGTTAAAGTTGAAGCGTGTCCGGCTTTCATCAATGGAATTGCCACTAAACACAGTTTGCGATCCGGTGGCATTGACTTGTGGTGTCAATGTTAATTCCGATCGTCTGAAAGCCGCCAAACCGGCTGGATTGGTAATCACACTAGAATAATCTCCTCCTAAGGAACCTAGTGTACCTCCCGTAGCAATCGAACGGGCGGTTCCTCCATAGTGCCAATCTGAATATCTGATCGCGTCTCCTACCGATTGCGCATAAGTGGTTACGACAAATGCTGCAACCAGCATGACGATTACTATTGCTTTACGTATCATTTCATGGATTTTAATGGGTGATGGAATTCGGGGGAACGTGCATTTTCCCTGTTTTCCTTGGGACAAGATATAGAAAAGGCGGACAAAGTCCGGCGCGTATCGCCTTCAATCATCCGCCTTTTCCATTTTAAGGGTTCAATCTAAATCGATGCTAGATTTCTTTATTTCCTCGAACGGCTGCTACTTCTTGAAGAAGAGCTGCGGCTAGAAGAACCTCTTGAACTACTACTACGAGTAGAGCTTCTTGAGCTGCTGCTTCGTGTTGAAGTCCTTGGGCTGCTACTGCGGGTTGAGCTTCTTGGGCTACTGCTGCGAGTAGAACTTCTTCCGGAGCGGCTGCTATTATTATATTCACGCGATGGGCGAGTAGAACGGGTAGATCGAGTACTCCTTGTTGAGCGAGTACTTCTTGTACTACGTGTAGCACGTTCTTTTCCATCTTTAGTTGAACGGACTTCTCTCTTCGGTCGCTCAGAGGATTTTGTTTCCTTTTCTACATCAAGAGCGGCATTTACTTTAGTCGGAGACGTTGTAGTAGATTCGGCCCTTACAGGAGTTCTGCCATCTTTGACGATACCCGTCGGTTTAGTCGAATCATGTTTTGAAGGATTGATTACATCATCTTTACCATCTCCTTTTGTAGGCATCGAGCCAACTACCTCGTTTGTATTTGACGAAGGTGCCTCGAAAGAAGAAGAACCTATTGTTTCAAAATAATCCGATCTTGGATTGGTCGCCGTAGGTGCAACAGTATTGGAAGTTGTATTTGAACGACCCAATTTCACGTCATCGGTTTCACCTCTGAGAATTGGCTTTTCGCCTGTAGCAGTCAATCCACCGGCACGTCCATGATGACCATAATTTTCACGACCTCCATAGCTATAATAATTATAGCCGCCACGTCCCCAACCATTGTTCGGGCACCAGTTGTAACCGTATCCTCCGTAGCCATATGCACTACCCCAACCAAATCCGGGACGGTAAGCGTTACCCCACCAGACATATCTTGGAGAATAAAAATTGTGGTACCAGTTCGGGTGGTAAAACCCTCCGAATCCTCTATAATAACCGTCGTACCAAGGATCGACCCAAGTCGGTCCCCAAGGCCCGACAGAACCAATACCTACAAAGAAGCGAGGACTATAAAACCCGACTCTCATTCTGTAATAGTCGCGGTGGAATCTTCGGATACGGCGTGTGTAATAGAAATCGTCCGCTTCATGATAACGATAATCGTCAAAGGCTTCATCAACATAATCATCATCATCGTTGTCATCATCATAGTACTCTGAAGTGAAGTCTTCATCAGACGGGTCAAAGTACAGGTCGTCTTGTGCATAGGAAAGGTTGCTAAAAGCGAACCAGCCTCCTAATACCATTAATGCTAATAACTTTTTCATCTTCTTTAGATTTTAATTCATTTGAATTGTAAAATACTCATTCATGAGTTACAATCCGAATTTATTACTTTTGACGCTCTGTTTGTGTTATTGGGCTATTAAAGCGGAATTTTTAGGATGTTAAAAGTGTTAAAGCCGTGGAGGCCCTGTTTTTAACAACTGTTAAAATTATTGACAATCAAACACTTACAGCCATCATTTTTACAAAAATACAACATTTTCAAATCAATGGAAAATAAGGGAATTACCAGTCGGGAAGACGACTATTCAAAATGGTACAATGAAATTGTTCTCCGTGCAGGTTTGGCTGATTACTCTCCGGTAAAGGGATGTATGGTCATCAAGCCGTATGGCTTCGGAATTTGGGAAAGAATGAAAGAACAATTGGACAAAATGTTCAAAGAAACCGGCCATGTCAACGCCTACTTCCCGTTGTTCATCCCCAAGAGTTTTTTGAGTCGAGAAGCTGATCACGTTGAAGGTTTTGCCAAAGAGTGCGCGGTGGTCACCCATCATCGTTTAATGAACAATCCGGATGGTGAAGGAGTGGTTGTCGATCCTTCCGCTAAATTGGAAGAAGAGTTGATTGTCCGTCCTACATCCGAAACCATCATTTGGAATACTTATCGCGATTGGATTAATTCGTATCGTGATTTGCCATTGCTCATCAACCAATGGGCGAATGTGGTTCGTTGGGAAATGCGTACGCGTATGTTTTTGCGCACCGCCGAATTTTTGTGGCAAGAAGGACACACCGCTCACGCCACTAAAAACGAAGCCATTGATGAATCCAGGATGATTTTGGACTTATACGCCAAATTCGCTGAAGAGTGGATGGCGATGCCGGTTATCAAGGGAATCAAAACGGCCAACGAACGGTTTGCCGGAGCAGATGAAACATTTACCATCGAAGCTTTAATGCAGGATGGAAAAGCTTTGCAATCCGGTACGTCCCACTTTCTAGGACAAAATTTCGCGAAAGCGTTTGATGTGACTTTCTTGAACGAAAATCAAAAACGCGATCATGTTTGGGCAACTTCATGGGGTGTTTCCACTCGTTTGATGGGCGGGCTTATCATGACTCACTCAGATGACCAGGGTTTGATTATTCCTCCTAGATTAGCGCCATTACAAGTAGTTATCGTGCCCGTTCCAAAACCTAATGAGGTCATCAACACTTTTGTCAATGGCATCATGGAAGAATTGAAGGCGAGAGGTATTCGTGTCAAATACGATATGGACAAAAAGAAACGTCCCGGCTTCAAATACAATCAGTATGAGTTGCAAGGGGTTCCTGTAAGGCTTGCCATCGGTAAGCGGGACTTGGAGAACAACCAAGTGGAAATCGCCCGTCGTGATACCAAGGAAAAATACAACCAACCGACTGAAGGATTGACGGATCATATCGAACAATTGTTGGTAGATATTCAAAATTCTTTGTTCGAACGAGCGAAGGCATATCGGGATGAGCACATTACGCCGGTTGACACTTTTGATGAGTTCAAAGAAGTGTTAGAATCCAAGAGCGGTTTCATTTCCGCCCACTGGGACGGTACGACAGAAACCGAACTTAAAATCAAGGAGTTGACTAAGGCGACGATTCGTTGTATTCCTTTGGATGCTCCTGAGGAGGAGGGGAAATGCATATTGACCGGACAGCCTTCCGGCAAAAGGGTCTTGTTTGCGAAGGCATATTGATAAATACAGAACCATAAAAACGACAACG
>JAHDCE010000511.1 GCA_020630045.1 Saprospiraceae bacterium
AACTTCAAATCACTAACAAATTACTGACGACAGTCAATCGGATATTTTTTGACAGGGAGTCCCTATGTAAACAGTTTCTAACGATGCATTTTCTTTAACCGATCCATTCGACGCTTGTCGTCTTTGGCTTTTATGGACTCACGCTTGTCGAAACTTTTCTTACCGGAAGCGAGCACGATTAACACCTTCGCAAATCCACGATCTGTAATATATACTTGATAAGGAACTATCGTAAACCCTTTCTCGCGAGAGCGGCGTTCCAATTTTTTGAGTTCCGATTTGCGGAGCAACAATTTACGCAGTCGCAAAGTGCTGTGGTTATTATAAGTACCGTGCTTGTATTCCCCGATATAAAGACTTTTTAAGAACAGTTCTCCATCACGGAAAAAACAAAAAGCATCACCCATATTGACTTGTCCCGCCCGGATGGATTTGATTTCCGTTCCGGACAATTGGATGCCTGCTTCGAATTCCGCATTGAAGTGATATTCGAACTTCGCTTTTTTATTGGTAGCGACAACTTTTATTTCTTGATTGAGATTCTTTCCCATGGCTTTTTACATTTCACCTCTCCGAACAGTAATATAAGGTGTTTGGTTTCCTTTTGTCAGGAATCGTCCTAAAAATCTTCCTGCAATGAGTTGACCGGAAATGATCCGGCGGGTGAAGTTAACTTCCATTTTGAAAATTCCTTGTCCGTTTCGAAACCATAACCATAAATTATTTCAGTAGGTGTGATGATTTGAACGAATTTATCGGATTTCAAACGTCCCGTATCTTCATACCATACCAACTCGGTCGTTTTTAAAATCCTGCCACCACTGCTCGTCAATACTACGCTATCTTGGACGAAAATCGCCGGTTCACGAATCGGACGATCCTTTTCATCCTTGTGGATCACCGTTTCTTTTATGGCCTTTTTCGCCGTAAGGCGACTAGAAGTTTTAAGATTGTCCCCTAGGAAATCCACTTGGATTCCTCCTAGGAATTCCTCCCTTGGCGTATTGCCGCTAAATCGGACCAACCTCGGTGTACGAACGATAACACGTACCTGCATCGAATCGCTATACATGATTTCCACGTCTTTCGCAATTTCAGTCGGCACCTCCTCGTAATACCCGAATCGGCGAACTTCTGACAAGTCATTTTCACATGCGGTCATACACATGAAAAACAACCCTGCTAAGGCCGATGCTCGCAGGGTTGTTTTTCCCTTTCGGGAAATATTTTTAAAATTCAATTTTAAATTATTCATCAACGAAGCAATGTGACATCGCCGGTAAAGATAATTTCTTCTCCGTCAATAAAAAGGACTTCTGCCATATAAGTAAAGACGGCAGGATCCAACATTTTGCCTTTGAAAGTTCCATCCCAACCGGTCGTTTTATCATTGACCGGAAGGTCATTTCCTATATAAACCAATTCGCCCCAACGGTCGAATATTCTCAATGTTTTGATATTCTGTACGGCCGGCCCTCCAAAACCGTTGAATAAATCATTGAACCCGCTTCCATCCGGTGAAAAGGCATTGGGAAAATAAATGGGATAATCAAGGACGACACGAATCAACAAACTATCCGATGCCGTACACCCCGTAGAATCACGGATAGTAACGACATACTGTGTCGTTTGGGTCGGAGTCGCCACCGGATCGATACAATCCGAACAACTCAACCCGTCAGCGGGCGTCCATTCAAGAGCCACCGGTTTTCCGAAAGGAGATATCTCAGCCAATAAATCGGTGGAATAGCCTAGTGTGACAATGGTATCTTCACCTGCGTAAACCGTCAATGGCGGAGGTTCGTTAATTTGGGCATTCATCGAATCTTGGCAACCCAATTGATCTTCAATATATACGGTATAATCGCCTGCCGGCAAATCAGTAATCACACTATCCGGCAAATAAGTGATGCCGTTCGTACTGTAAAAATATGGTGGATTTCCACCCGAAGCCAATATGGTCAAGGAACCGGACGATTCGCCATGACAAAGTACATCCTGAATTTCAACATCATCAATGAATAGTTGAGGAGGTTGGGTGACTTCAATGGTATCTCGAATCGAACAACCATTGCCATCCACGACCAGAACCGAATATTCGCCGGCCGATAGGCCGGTCGCTAATGAATCCGTCTGTCCATCATTCCAAACGTAAGTAAAATTACCTACTCCTCCGGTGGCCGTAACGGAAGCTTCTCCGTCAGATTCTCCAAAACAACTCACCGCCAGCGAGTCCATAAACAATTGCAACGGTGGCGGAGGATTTACTGTCAATTCAAAATTGCCCATACAACCGTTGGCGTCCACAACATCAATGATGAATGTACCTGAGTTGATACCGGTGACACTATTATTACTGACAAATCCAAGTCCATCATTCCAATCAAATTGGTAAGGAGGAAGCCCATTGGCGACATTCAATACCACAAAACCGTCATTGGAGTCAAAACAAGATGGTGGTATAATCGCATTGGCATCCGGATCCAACTCTAACTCAAGTTCGGTGACTTCCAGCGTTAAATTGGCTTCACAAAGATTGGCATCTTGGACGATAACATCGTAAAATCCAATGGGCAATCCGGTCAATTTGTTATTCGCCACAAATCCGGCGATTCCGTCATCCGCCCAATCGAATAAATAAGGTGGTGTTCCACCTGAAACTCCTAGGGTCAATGTACCATCAGTTCCTCCTGCGCAGGTAGCAAGAGTCATAATCGTATCAAATTCAAATGGTGGAGGAGAAGGAACAACGATTTCTACTATTTCTTCACAAAACTGATTGGTGACCGTCACCGTATATGGCCCTCCGGTCAATCCGCTGACATCTTGTGTGGTACTGCCATTGCTCCATTCATATCCGGTAATGACAAATGGACTTACCACTTCTATATCAATGGCACCATCAGGACTGTCAAAACACAATAGTTCGTTGACGCTCGAAGTGATGTCCATCGCATTGACCGTTTCACAACATGGGTCAACGGTAATATTTACGATTTCGGTAACGATGCATCCCAAACTGTTTTCTATCGTCAAAACCACCGCCTTGTTTCCTACGGAGTTGTAGGTGACATTGTGTGGTCCCGGGCCGCTGGCCGTGGCCGGTGAAGCTCCGATTCCGAAATTCCAAGCATAACCGGTAATAGATCCGACAACGGAAGACGAAGCATCCGTAAATGAGATATCTCCGCCTATACATATCGTGTTATCCGGGTCGTCTGTCGTAAATCTGGCTTCGGGTCCTTGGAATGTCCCCGTCCCTCCGAACTGTACGGAAAATCCGTTGCCCGTATCCGAAAAATTATTGACGACCAAAGCATAGGCTTCGCCCGCGTTCATCTGAATCGCTGCCGCGAAATTATTGTCACCACTTTGGCAACCCGGCAATTCTTCATTATCGCCATCCGAACTGCTCAATCCGGTCGCCCCTGTACAAGCGATCCATGTAGAAGGCGGGTCTCCTACGTTTTCACCTGAAGCCACGCATCTAAGCACTTGTTTTCCAGAACAATCATTGACACC
>JAHDCE010000512.1:0-354 GCA_020630045.1 Saprospiraceae bacterium
GGATTATTTTTCTTTTTCAGAAGTAATGGCATTTCAGATTCTTCTCTGATTGAAGATGAAGAATTGCCGGTAAAAGAGGTGAAGAAAACGAGTCCTACCGTCTCTAAAACCAAAAAGAACGTACAGTCGGATAAGAAAAGTAAAAAGAGAAAAAGGAAATAGTCGTTATTGGCAACTAATAAGTCGATATGAACGTCATTGTTACGATGATGCGTAATAAAATAACATTCAAGTATTCAATGGCTACCTTGAAATGGGGATGGTTGGCCTTCTTTATCGTATGTTGTTTTACCATATTGGACGCTCAACAACCTCCGAAGAAAAAACCACTCAAAAAAGATAAAGCTCGCACCG
>JAHDCE010000512.1:364-3507 GCA_020630045.1 Saprospiraceae bacterium
GGATACTTTATTACCCAATCCTAGGGGAAATAGTTCAAGCGTTGCTGATACCATCCCTCCCTTGGAGTCGGATACAACCAGTGAAAAGGTATACCTCATCCGTGCTGACGAAAGTGAAGGATACACCGAAAACGGAGCGGAAATTCGATATGTGATGGGCAATGTCATCTTCCGCCAGGAACAAGATTATATGTACTGCGATACCGCATTGTTCAATAAATCGGACAACTTGATTTTGGCTTGGGGCAATGTGACGATGCTACAATCCGATAGCACAGAAGTGTTTTCCGATACCCTCCGGTATTTAGGAAACGAAAAAGAAGCTTACTTAGTAGGAAATGTAGTTTTGATAGATTCGGAACAAGAGATGTACACTCCTCGACTCGTCTATAATACAGCGTCAAAAATCGCCGAATACGACCAAGGAGCGACCATAACGACCAAAGATGCGAAGTTGACCAGTAAAGAAGGGATTTATGATACCCGTTCAAAAGATGCGTTCTTTCGAAAGGACGTATTGATGATCAGTGATTCATTAACCATTCGCTCGGATTCCTTGGATTATAATACCGAAACCAGATTCACCGATTTTTTAGGCCCGACGCTGATACTGCAAGATTCTGCTAGGATTTATTGTGAAGCCGGTTACTATGATTACGAAGAGGAATTCGCCGTTTTTGAAAAAAATCCGCAATATGAAAAAGGCGATAAAATCGCCGTAGCGGATTTGATGAAATATGATGGAAGTGTCAAGCAAATTACTTTGGATGGCAACGCACGTTTCAAGGAAAATGATAAAATCGCTTATGCCGATATCATGCGTTATGATGAACAAAACGATATCACATACCTGACCGGCAATGCATTTTACAAGGACGAAGAAAGGGAAATTACCTCCGATGAAATCGTTTACAACGGAAAAGATGAGACCTACCGAACAAGTGGGAAAACGCTCATTGATTCCGACGAAAGCCATATAGAGGCCAACGGTTCTTATGTAGATGCGGAAACGGGAGATAACGTCCTGACCGGTGATGTCATCGTAGCGGATCAGCAACAAATATTAAAAACAGATACCCTGAGATACAACGACGAATCCGGTAATAGCCTGGCGATTGGCAATGTATTTTGGCAGGATACGACTTCAGATGTTTCCATTCGAAGCGACAGGTTGTTTTACAATCAAAATACCGAATACATCAGGGCCGAGGGTCGCCCGTTAATGACCAGCCTGATGGACGGCGATACTTTATTTTTATCCGCAGATACGTTGATTTCCCAAACGGTTTTGAGGGATAGTACCGATTCCATCCAACTATTATTGGCTTATCAGGATGTCAGGATGTTCAAAAAAGATTTCCAAGCGGTATGTGATTCATTAAGCTATAACTCAACGGATTCTCTATTCGCATTTTTTAGGCAACCCGTGATGTGGTCTGACTCCTCTCAATTTTCCGCCGATACGACAATTGTCATGCTGTCCGACGAGCAAATGGACTCCGTTTTCCTAAAGCACAATTCTTTGATTGTCGATACGCCCGATGAAGTCAATTTTAATCAAATCAAGGGAAGGGATATCACCATTGATTTTGTCGATAATGACCCACTCAATATGTTCGTAAATGGCAATAGCCAATCCGTTTACTTTTTGACGGATGACAATGGGGCATTCATAGCTGCCAACGAAACGGTTTGTAGTGAAATGTTCATTACCTTTGAGGACGGGCAACTGGATAAAATCCGTTTTTATATAGAACCCAAAGGAACATTGCATCCGATGTCCGAAGTGAAGGGTGGCAAACTAAAATTGGACGGATTCAGATGGGAAAAAGCACGTCGGCCGATGTCGCCGGCAGATTTGGGGACACCCCATTTCACCGCTCTTGCCGAAGCCGACGAAAGAATGATTCGAACTTTGGATTTGCGTCCTAAAACCAATATAGATCCTAGGACCAACCACGATGATTTTAGACCCATTCCCGAAGAAACGATTACGCCGGATGCACCGGCCAAATCCCCCGGAGAAAAACCGGGTGGAAAAAACATTCGAAACCGATTGAATAAAGACAAATCCAAAAAAGATGAATAGGTGTCAATCCGACATATTTCCTAGCGGAAAAATGAAAAGAATTGTCGGAATCTTGTTTTTTATTTTCACTTTCCTTATTTCAATACAAGCGAACGATTGGGAAAACCAATTCCAACAAGGAAATGAGGCGTACGCCAAGGAGCAGTATGCCAATGCTATCCAATATTATCAAAATGCCATTAAGACGCTCGGTGATAAAAAATCATCGGATTTACATTTTAACATCGGTAATGCTTATTTCCAATTAGAAGAATTGGGGCCGGCAGTATTGCATTATGAAAAAGCCCGATTACTGGCACCATTCGATCGTGATATAAAGTATAATTTAAGATTGGCACAAGAACGTGTCAAAGGCGATATATCAGCAATTCCTCCATTCAAACCCATGTCTTGGTATCGCAATATCAGGGATTCGGGCAGCTCTTCGACCTGGGCTTATGTCACCTTGCTCACTTTGTGGTTGGCGGCTATGGGATTGTCGATTTGGCTGGTCGCATTTTCAAGGAAATATAGAAAATGGGGGTTCTTTGCCGGCCTGTTTTTCTTATTATTGAGCGTTCTTCCGTTTACTATGGCAAACAGCAAAGCCGGGATAGAAATGGACAGCGGTAGGGCAGTGCTACAAGCAGAACAAACCCAATTGAGGGCTGCCCCGGATGGAGCGGATATGTTTCCGATATACGAAGGCTCCTTGTTAATCGTTCAAGATAAAATCGGCGATTGGTATGAGGTGCGTTTGGTGAATGGTGATGTCGGTTGGGTAAAAATGGGTGAATTGGAACGCGTATGATTCCGATGAATTCTCCATATTTTTTTTCTTTTTCACACGACATTCGAGAAAATGAATTTCCCCTAAAGTTCAATTTCCCCTTTTATTATGAACCCCACCCATTGTGCATCACGGCAATGGAAATACTTCGACCTTATCTGCCAGATATCGAGTCCATGTCCATCGGTAAAATGTTCGGTGTACTTATCGTAAAAAATGACTTGGGCGAAGCCGGTTTTATCGCCGCATATTCGGGTAAGCCGACCGGAGAATTCGATGCCGGGC
>JAHDCE010000008.1:0-18607 GCA_020630045.1 Saprospiraceae bacterium
TGAAGACGAAGCATTGATGTCTTTACTATTATCTTTCAGGACTTACTTAACCAGAAACAAATTGCTAGCGGATAACATTCGTCGAACGTACCTCAATTTCATTAACTGCTTACAAAAAATCACTAGGGGGGACCGGGATGTAAATACATTGCAAGAACTCATTGAGTCCACTAGTCCATTAGTAGAGAAAAGTTGGCTACTTAAACAAATCCATACGACAAATTAGCAATCGACAACCAGCCCATCGTATGCAGGGAAAACATTCGCCGGAAGGCGGGACTTGAATCGCTCGACAGGCCCCAACCAATGACTGAAATGTGTGAAGTATGTTTTTTTCGCTCCGATATGGGCGGCCAAGGCCTTGGCTTCATCCAAGGTCAGGTGGGAATGGTGGGGTTTGTCCCTCAAGGCACTTAACACAAGCACATCCAAATGATCCAATTTCTTCATTTCCTTTTCAGGAATGGTTTTGACATCCGTCAAATATGCGAAATCACCTATCCGATACCCCAATATGGGCAATTTGCCATGGATGATATGAATCGGAATCACTTCCATACCTCCTAGGAGAATATGTTCACTTCCTTCTATCGGTATCAGCTTTACTACAGGAACTCCGGGATATGGATCCTTAGCAAAAATGTAACTGTACCTTTGTTCCAAATGCTTGATGACTCGAGGCAAGCCATAGACCGGCATGTCCATTTCATATTTAAAATTGAAAGGACGGACATCATCCAATCCGGCCACGTGGTCATTGTGTTCGTGAGTGATTAAGACACCCTCTATTCGTTTTCCGCCCGCACTCAGCATTTGTTGACGAAAATCAGGCCCCACATCAATGACAATCCGCCGACCATCTTTTTCCACCATACAAGCCGTCCTCAATCTGCGGTCTTGTGAATTATCGGACAAGCATGTTTCGCATTCGCATCCGATAACCGGAATACCTTGTGAGGTACCGGTACCTAGGAAGGTGATTTTCATTCGTCAACGTCGTTTTTTTCGGTAGGCTCTTCTTCACTTACCTCTTTTTCTTCTTCGGGTTGTTGCACTTCATCTTCAGCCAGGGTTTCTTCCGTTTCTTCCATTGGAGCGATTTCCAGTTTGTGGAAAAATTTAAGTCCTTCTTCACTCAGCTCGCTTTCTTTGACTCCGATTTTGGATAAAATATCCAACAAACTACTCATTCTACCATCAGTGTCGAAGAACTTGTTGATGATGACTATTTTGCGGTTTTCCACAATACAATACCCCGATTTGAAATTCCCTTTTTCGAACCGGACGACATAGCCCAGTTCCTCTAGTACACTTTGTGTCTTTTTCAAATTGGATTTGGTGTATTTCACCATACGATTCCTATCTTAGAGTTTTTAAATTCGCCCACAGCAAGAGCTTATTAAGCGACAAATTTCAATAAATTATCCGACTATGAGAAAAAGGTGGCTCTTATCATTGCTTTTATCACTAACATTTGTGACGTTTACCATCGCCCAAGACGAGTCAAGGGCAGGTTTCGGAGCGGGTCTAATTGCCGGTTTCAATGCCGCCCAGTTGGATGGCGACAATGACAAAGGTTATCATCGGATGGGGCTGCACACCGGCCTGAAAGCCATCTATCGGTTTCCTGAAAAGGAACACTTATCCCTATCTTTTGAGATGTTGTTTTCCATGCGAGGAAGTGTCGAACGGCTCAACTTATCTTCTAGCAACAATACCCAAGGAAAAATATTGTTGAATTACATTGACGTCCCGGTATTGTTCGGTTTGAGAGAATGGAACTTCGATTTTCATGGAGGTTTGGTATATAGTTACCTCATCTCTTCAAAAGCCAATGAATTCGCAGTAGTTTTTGCGGAAGATTTCAAACGAAACGACCTTAGCTTGACTGCCGGTGTCTCTTATTTTATCACTCCCAAATGGGCGGCGACATTCCGCGCTTCCCGTTCGGTGGTCAATATTGTCAAGAAGGAAATCAACGCCAATGCTTTATTGGGGCATTGGCTCACCCTTCGGGCTGAGTATTATTTTTAATTTTTAAATTTTCCTTCCGGAAAAAATCTCACTATTCATGAAATTGAATTATTGGACAATTCTATTGTTTTCCCTTTTATTCGCCTTACAGGCTTGTAACTCAAATACGAATTCTGATGAATCAGATACTGTAGTGACGCCGCCTGCAGCTCCGACCGAACCCGATTTACCCTTCAAAAACAAGGGGGAGCTTTCTACGCTTTACCAACAAGTCGATCATCTGGATGTCATTTTCTTTGGCAAGGAATTCAGTATGAATGTCGGCGGATTGGAAGCCAAGCAAAAACTCATCATGGTGGACTTAAAGCCTGTTGTCAGAACTCCCTGTCCGGAATCGGCGAGAATGTTTTTCAATGGGCAAGGGACAGAAATCGTACAAGTCGGATTGTTCTTGGGGCAGAATTGTGCCTATTATGTCTATTATGACAAAGACGGAAAACCGGAAGCCGCCAATCCGTTGACGGAAGGTGGTATTGAGTTTTTCAACAAACTGATACAACAAGTTTCGGTTTCACCGAACTAACCATTTTAAACAAGACTAGAGGGGTGGCAAAAAATAGATATGCGGTTATTGACCTAGGGACAAATACCTTCCATTTGTTGGTGGTGGAAGCTATTGATGGACATCGGCGGCGATTATATAAGGAACGTATATTCGTCCAACTCGCGGAGAATGGCATTGAAACCATCGGCGAAGCTCCGATGCAACGGGCGATGGACGCCCTTACTCGTTTTAAAGGAGAATTGGAACGGTTGGACACTCAACAAATCAATGCGTTTGGAACAGCAGCTTTGCGAACAGCTTCCAATGGAAATGATTTGGTGCGGTTCGCCGCTGAAAATTTAAATATTCCAATCAACATCATTCCCGGAAAGGAGGAAGCGCGGCTCATCCACTTGGGCGTAATGGAAGCATTGGGCAAAAGAGATGACCGCCTGTTGATGATGGACATCGGCGGCGGAAGTGTAGAGTTCATTATCGCGGACAACGACCAGGTCTTTTGGAGTGAAAGTTTTCCGATCGGAGTAGCGGTTTTGTTCCGAGCGTTTCATCACAGCGACCCGATTGATACATCAGAGGTTCGAAAATTGGATGAATTTCTTCAAAAAACACTCGTGCCTTTAACCAAGGCTTTGAAAGATTTCCCTTGTCCTGTTTTGGTCGGAGCCTCCGGTACTTTTGATGTATTGGAGAACATCCTTCCACACAAAAGGTCTTCTTCCACTTCCGTGGAAATTAATGCAGAAGACGTACTCCCTTTGTACCATGAATTATTGGCATCGACGGTTGAGGAGCGTATGAATATGAACAAGATTCCGAAACAACGTATAAAACTAATCGTGGTCGCTATCATATTGATTCGTCATGTAATGGAGTTGGCGAAAACAAGGGAAATACTCGTTTCTGCTTATGCCATGAAAGAGGGTATATTGCAAGAAATGATAGACAAGAACAACAATATTGAATAGAAGACCGAAATGAGTAGGAGAATAGTCACAATTTGGGATTTTGATTGGTTGACCGTCGGGCTGTATGGAGGCTTGGTTCTCATCGGGTACCTTATGATATATTCAGCCGGATTCGACCCGGACGCACCTACCGGCTTTTTTGATTTCGGAACATTTGGAGGAAAGCAAGCTATTTTCGCTTTGGTTTCGATGCTTATCGGCGGTGCGGTTTTATTAATTGACCCGCAGTTTTTCAAAACCTTTTCCATTCCCATTTACGCTTTTGTCATTTTACTACTTTTAATTGTATTGGGATTGAACATCAGTACAAATGGAGCCGCATCTTGGATTCCCCTGCCGGGCGGCGTCAAATTACAACCTTCGGAATTCGCCAAATTCGCTACTTGTTTGGCGTTAGCCGTATTTATGAGCCGGCCGCATACTTCACTCCAAGAAACCAAAGATGTTTTGCCGGCACTCGGTTTATTCATGTTGCCTGCCGTCCTGATTGTAGCACAAGGAGATGCGGGTTCAGCTTTGATTTTCTTTTCGTTCATGTTAGCCCTTTACAGGGAAGGCCTCCATCCGGCCATTTATATTATCGGCATACTGATGGCCATTTTGTTTGTGCTCGGCCTTATATATCCGCCACTTACCGTTGTTACATGTTTAGCTTATGTCGCTTGTTTCGTCACTGTCTATGGCCTCAAAAAAAGATTGCCGTGGATAGCTGCCCTTGTGGTTTTAGGATTGGCTGCTCTTTGGTTTTTTCCTGAATTCCCACTTTACGTACTAGGAGCGATCGGCGTTTACTTCCTGGCTTCAGTCTCCGCTAATTTTTCAGAAAAAAAAGGAAATTTAGGTACTTTAATTACGATATCCGTCCTTGCTTTATCGGGGTTTACTTTTTCTTTGAATTATGCCTTTTATGAAATATTAGAGCCTCATCAACAAGATAGGATCAATGTTTGGTTGATGCCTGAAAAATGCGATTATTCAGGTTCATTATACAACTTGACCCAATCCAAACTCGCCATTGGTTCAGGCGGCATTACCGGCAAGGGATACCTAGGAGGCGAAATGACCCAATTGAATTATGTCCCTGAACAACATACCGATTTCATATTTACAGTACTCGGAGAAGAACAAGGATTCGTGGGTGTTTTTGTAGTCATCGCTTTATACATTGTCCTTCTGATTCGACTCACTTTTGTAGCGGAAAGACAAAGTTCCAAATTTACTAGAGTATTCGCCTACGGAGTTGTCGGTATCTTCTTATTGCACCTGATCGTTAATATCGGAATGACGATGGGATTGATGCCGGTCATCGGAATACCTTTACCTCTGCTCAGTTATGGAGGGTCTTCCCTTTTATCTTTTACCATCATGCTGGCTTTGCTGGTGAAGTTCGATAGTCAACGACACCTGGCATTCCGGTGATCATCTATCATTTGGGGGTGTTGTCTTTCCATGCCCAGATTGCCATACAAGCATAAGACCGATAGGGACGCCAAGCTTCAGCCTTTTTTTCCATCTCTTTTTTCAAGTTCTTTTTATTGGATGAATCCAAACCATACATGCCGATCATTCCGTTTTGAATACCGAGATCATCAATCGGAAAAACATCTTCCCGCATCAATGAAAACATCAACAACATTTGTACCGTCCATTTTCCGACGCCTTTTATAGATGAAAGATCGGATATGATTTCCTCGTCGCCCATTTCCCCCCAATTTTTTGACTTGTTGGCAGGAAGTTGAAAATACTCCGCGATATTTTTTAGATACTTCGCTTTTTGATATGAAAATCCGACTTCCCTAAGTTTTTCATCGGGTGTCGCTATCAATTGGGTTGGCTTGGGAATTCCATCATACATTTTTTCAAATCTTCCAAAGATAGTTGCGGCGGCTTTTGTGGAAAGTTGTTGTCCGGCTATCGCCCTGAGTAGAGCGGAATAAACCTCTGTTGGACGAGACTGGAGCGGGAGTTCTTTCCAAGAAGAAACAATTGGCTTCAATCCTGAATCTTTACTTAAAACGGCCTTAATGTCTTGTAAGTGCATACTAAGATGACTACTTATGTATGTTGTAGTATTGTTTCTATCAACCAACTCCTCAAAAATGCTTATATTTGCACACCTTTTTGAGTGAATTGTGAGCAAGCTTTAAAGATATAAGAGATTTATGAGTAAAAAAAGGGTTTTGATAGTAACTCAGGAAATGCAGCCTTATACGGCGCTTTCCGAAATAGCGGAAATAGCGAATAAGCTTCCGCAGCATATCCAGAAGAATGGCATGGAAATCCGCATCTTGATGCCAAGGTATGGAATGATCAATGAGAGAAGACACCGCTTACATGAAGTCGTCAGGCTTTCCGGAATGAATATCATCGTAAATGACGATGATTATCCGTTAATTATTAAAGTTGCTTCTCTACCATCTGCGAGGATGCAGGTCTACTTTTTGGATAACGAAGACTTCTTCAAAAGAAAGTCTGTTTTTGAAGACGATAAAGCCCAGCCTTTCGCAGACAACGATGAACGGATGATATTTTTCTGCAAAGGCGTATTAGAGACAGTGAAAAAATTCGGTTGGCCACCGGACATTATCCATTGCCACGGTTCTTTCACTAGCTTGATACCTGCTTATATGAAAACAGCGTATAAGAACGATCCTTTATTCCAAGATACTCAAGTCGTATATTCTGTATATGATGAGAATCAAGGGAAAAACTTTGGAGACGACTTCTTAGAAAAAGCCGCGATCAACGATATTTCGAAAGAAACACTTGAAGGTTATATGTCCGATGGTGTTGCGACTTTACATCATGGAGCGGTTTCATTTGCAGATGGTGTGATTGAAGGCAGCGAAAATATCGAAGATGGCGTTATGGAATCGCTAGTCGGAAAGGAAACTGCCACATTAGCATTTCAGGGAGAAGATTATTTGATTGGTTATGCGGAGTTTTACAACTCTCTTTTGGAGGCAAAAGTAGAGGATTAATCAATCACCAACATCTTAATCAAACATGAATTACATTTTGCGTTTGGGGGCGGTCGCCCTCGTTCTCAGCCTATTGATTGCCGCTTGTAACGACCCCAATGAAATAGGTTCCGAATTAGTAGCAGGGGATTTTTCTGATATTCAATTTACGGATACCATTACCTTGCGTGGACAATCTACAGTTCAAGATTCCGTTTTCGTCTATTCTCCGGTTATCAGTTTACAAAACCAGGGATATATCGTCGGAAAAATAGATGAGCCTATTTTTGGAGTTGCCCAAGCAGAATCCTATGTCAACTTGAGGCTAACCCAAACCAGCAATTTGGTTCAACTTCCATTTTTATTGCCGGGAGCCTCGGTTTTCGTTGATTCGGTTGTCCTGTCCTTAGCCTATGATACGTTAAGATTTTATGGAGATACGCTCAATGAGCAATCAATAGAAATTTATGAGGTACTCGAACCTATGGACAATAGTAAAGAGTATTTTTCCGATACGGAATTCGAAACGAGCATGACGCCTTTGGGCACCAAATCATTTATGGCCAGACCGAGAACTGCCGTTTTTGAAGATGCGGAAGACACCGTTACAACCACTCCGCATTTGAGGATACCTCTTGATAATGAATTAGGAACATTCTTATTGTCGCAAGATTCAACGGTATTTTCTAGTTCGGAAGATTTTCAAGATGTATTCAAAGGAATAAAGATTGCTCCGGGTGCATCTAACAATTTGATGATGGGCTTTGATTATTCAAACTTCCTGACCAAGCTTCGTGTATATTATCGTACAGAATCCGATACGACTTCATATGTGTTTTTCATTGCTGACTTGAGTACGAAAGTTTCTCACTATGAAATGGATTACACAGGCTCTCAGGTAGAACCATTTATTGACAATCCAACTATGGGCGATAGCCTTTTGTTTGTTCAAGGGCTTTCCGGTTTAAATGCAAAACTTGACTTCCCATACATTGAAAACTTCGAAGACGTTATTGTCAACAAAGCTGAGTTGGTATTTACCGTTGCGGCCTTGCCCGGTGATGATTTATTAAATTTTGGAGACCCGGAAAGAATCGTTGCTTCATACTTGGATGACAACAATTTGTATAGTTATATCGTTGATTTTGTCGCTGCATTCAGCTCAGGAGATTTGGATAACTTTGGTGGTTCACCAGAAGTTATTATTGGAGATATGGTGACTAAAGAAATCCGAATGAATATCTCCAACTTAATGCAAGATATCATGGATGGAACTGCAGATAGCAATTCTATTTTCCTACAAGTATATCTGAAAGGACAATACCCACAACGTACAGTTTTGTTTGGTCCCGGGCATAGCCAATTCCCCGCCAAATTGAACTTAACATATACTAAAAAGCAATAAGAAGTCCTTTTTAGTCACGATTATGGCATAGGCTAATATGCTGATGGTTTTTAGTTATATTTATACCTTATTACTATAAAGGTGTTGAAATACATTATTCATTGTAAACGAAACACCTTTATAGCGGATAGTCGAATACCCGACTTATATCGGTTTCGGCTATTACCGAATATCAAATATGCTCCTATTTAAATTTGAAACATTTAAAATCCATTTTATATGTGTGGGATAGTCGGTTATGTCGGAAAAAAAGAAGCTTATCCTATTATCATTAAAGGTTTGCAACGATTAGAATATCGTGGATATGACAGTGCGGGAGTAGCTCTCCTCAATGGTTCATTAAATGTATATAAAAAGAAAGGCAAAGTTAGTGATTTGATAGATTACGTTGAAGGCAAATGTCTTGACGGAAATATTGGCATAGGACATACTCGTTGGGCGACACATGGAGCTCCAAACGATATCAATTCACATCCACACGTATCGAGTTCAAAAAATTTGGCTATCATTCACAATGGTATCATTGAAAATTATGCTAGCATAAAATCTTGGTTGCTGTCCAAGGGACATGAATTCGAAAGCGACACAGATACTGAAGTTTTAATTCATCTAATCGAGGAAATTCAAAATGAAGGAAATTTCTCTTTGGACGAAGCGGTTCGATTGGCACTGACTAAAGTCGTAGGAGCTTATGCCATCGTTGTCATGGATAAAAACAACCCGGAAAAATTAGTAGCGGCTAGAAAAGCAAGCCCTTTAGTCGTCGGTATCGGCAACGATGAATTTTTCCTTGCATCTGATGCCACTCCTATTGTCGAATATACCAATAAAGTCGTTTATCTGAATGACAACGAAATCGCCGTTGTCTCACTAGGAGAAGGACTTAAAATTATGGATATCGATAAGGATGTAGTAACGCCTTTTATCCAAGAAATCGACATCAAAATTGAAATGTTGGAAAAGGGTGGGTATGATTATTTCATGCTCAAAGAAATCTTTGAACAAGATAGTACGATTGAAGATTGCATGAGAGGCCGCCTTAATGTAGATGAAGGCTGGATAAAACTATCAGGCGTCCGGGAATACATGAATCGTATTTTAAAAGCGAACCGTATTATTTTTGTTGCATGTGGTACTTCTTGGCACTCTGCATTAATTGCAGAATACCTGATAGAAGAACTCGCACGGATTCCTGTAGAAGTAGAATATGCATCTGAATTCAGATATAGAAACCCCATCCTTTCAGAAAATGACGTAGTCATAGCCATATCCCAATCCGGAGAAACTGCCGATACACTTGCCGCCTTGGAGCTTGCTAAGGAAAGGGGTGCTTTGATTTATGGAATTTGTAATGTCGTGGGATCCTCAATAGCTAGGTTGACAGATGCCGGTTCCTACATTCACGCTGGGCCGGAAATCGGAGTGGCTTCAACAAAAGCCTTTACTGGTCAATTGACATTGCTCTATATGATGGCATTGATGATTGCGAATGAAAAAGGAACCATTTCACGAGGAAAATTCAGAGAGTTACTTACTGAGTTGGGACAAATTTCTTCCAAAGTCAAAAAAGCGTTGGCCTGTGAAAAACATGTTGCCTATATCGCTGAAGAAATCAAAGATTCTCAAAATGCTCTTTACTTGGGGCGGGGATATAATTTTCCCGTAGCATTAGAAGGAGCTTTAAAATTAAAAGAAATTTCATACATTCATGCTGAAGGTTACCCAGCTGCGGAAATGAAGCATGGGCCAATTGCTCTTATTGATGAAAATATGCCAATTATTGTTATTGCAACAAATAAGAGTGCATATGAAAAAATAGTCAGTAATGTTCAAGAAGTAAAAGCTAGAAAAGGCAAGGTTATTGCAATTGTAATTGAAGGTGATGAAGAAATAAAAGCTCTCGCCGATTTTACGATTGAAGTACCTAGCACCCTAGAACCATTTTCACCTTTAATCTCAGTCATTCCCCTACAATTACTCTCTTATCATATCGCGGTTATGCGGGGTTGCAATGTAGACCAGCCAAGAAACTTGGCCAAATCAGTGACTGTAGAATAGACCTTATCACGCAAATTTTTCTTTTACAAAATATTATGGAATACAATTCTCAAAAAAACTTACTGGTCATACCTGAATATGGCCGTAATATTCAAGATCTTATCCGCCACGCTAGAACGATTGAAGACAAAGAAAAGCGGCAAGCATATATAGAACGAGTCATTGGACTCATGCAACAAATGCACCCACAAAGCAGAAATCGAGAAGATTCTAAACTCAAGCTTTGGCAACATGTATTCCGTATTGCGGAATGGGATCTGGATGTAACTCCTCCGGAAAATTTGGACTTAGAAGAAAAGGCCAGAAAAACACCGGAAGTCATCGAATATCCAAAAGAGGTAAGGCGCTTCAGGCACTATGGCCACAATGTCAAAATGATGATTCAAAAAGCCATCGAAATGGAAGATGGCCCCGTCAAAGACGGATTTGTTGTTTCTATCGCGGCATTCATGAAAATGGCTTATCGAAATTGGCACAAAGACCTGAATGTCGGGAATGGTGTTATCGCATCCGATCTTGCATCTATGTCAGGTGGCAAACTGATTGTCGACCAAGATGCGAACCTCGATTATTTGATGAATGCCAAAAAGAATAAAAAAGGAGGAAATAGCCACACTTCCACCAATGTGAATCAAAGAGATCGCTCCTTGTATCAGCGTAATAAAAAACGAAGAAGGTATTAATACTTTGTAACATAAAAGTTTAAGAATGACAAAAAAGCCGGATTGCGATGCAATCCGGCTTTTTTGTGTACTTTGCAATCGAACCAAATTGTAAAGAAACAAATGGCATCCGACGCTTTTGAAGTTATTGGCGGGCATTCACTCCAAGGAGAAATCACTCCCCAAGGAGCAAAAAATGAAGCGTTGCAAGTACTTTGCACCACCCTCCTCACTGATGAAAAAATCACCATCACCAATGTTCCGGATATCGTTGATGTCCGTCGATTGGTCAATCTACTTCGTGGACTTGGTGTAAAAATAAACCAACCTGATCCCAACACCTATGAACTCCAATCGGACGATATCGATTTGGACTTTTTTCAATCCCCTAAATTTGTAGAAAACGCCCAACGGATCAGAGGGTCGGTTATGTTAATCGGGCCCTTATTGACTCGATTCGGAAAAGCATTAATCCCTAAGCCCGGGGGTGATAAAATCGGTCGACGAAGACTCGACACACATTTTAATGGGTTGATAAAATTAGGTGCGGATTTCAAATTTGACAAGGAGAATAAAATATTTTCAGTCGAATCCCCGAAACTCAAAGGAGCTTACATACTAATGGAAGAAATTTCCGTTACCGGAACGGCTAATGTTGTCATGGCTGCGGTCATGGCGGAAGGCACGACCACCATTTACAATGCTGCTTGTGAGCCTTATGTCCAACAACTTTGCCGATTACTCATTCAAATGGGAGCCAAAATTGAAGGCCTGGGTTCTAATATGTTAATTATTACAGGAGTTGAAAAGCTAGGTGGCGCCAAGCATCGCATCCTACCCGACATGATTGAAATCGGGAGTTTTATCGGGCTCGCCGCCATCACCCAATCAGATATCGTTATCAAAGATGCACGTGTCGATCAGCTGGGGAACATACTACCAGTGTTTGAAAGATTCGGTTTGACCTTAGACATACAAGGAGATGACATTCATGTTCCAAGCCATGAAACTTACGAAATCGGAAGCTATATTGATGGGTCGATTATGACGATTTATGACGCGCCTTGGCCAGGCTTCACACCGGACTTGATGAGTATATTATTGGTCATGGCAGTCCAAGCGAATGGAAGTGTTCTCATTCATCAAAAAATGTTTGAAAGTCGACTTTTCTTTGTTGACAAACTCATTGATATGGGAGCTCAAATTATATTGTGCGATCCTCATAGAGCTACAGTTATCGGGCTTAATCGAAAGCACCAACTGAGAGGAATTTCCATGACTTCACCCGATATCCGTGCCGGGGTCGCCTTGCTGATCGCAGCACTTTCCGCCAAGGGGAAAAGTACGATTCACAATGTCAATCAAATCGATCGAGGTTACCAAAACATAGATACCCGCCTTAAAGCGCTCGGTGCTAATATTACTCGAATTCATTCGTCTTAACGGATGATGCATTTGGATAAAAAACGCTACGCTACAAAAATCACTGACCAAAACTCCTAATAAATGAAAGCGGACAAATACATCAAGAATTATATCAATGGCGCATTGGTCCCTCCCCTTTCGGGGGAATATTTTGATAATATTTCACCGGCCAACGGTGAGGTATATTCCCATATCCCGGACTCCGATCAAGCGGATGTACAACAAGCCGTAGACGCCGCACAAAAAGCATTCAAGGAATGGTCCAGTTTCGGAGTCGAAAAGAGGTTCCGAATCTTAAGTCGAATAGCGGATATCATAGAACAAAACCTCGAAACTTTCGCTATGGCGGAAACCACCGATTCCGGCAAACCGATTTCGATGTCAAAAACGGTTGATATTCCTAGGGCTCATGCCAATCTTAGATTTTTTGCGACAGCCATCATGCACTTTGCTTCGGAATCGCATTTTATGGAAGGGCACGCCATTAACTTCACGCTTCGCCAACCCATTGGTGTTGTTGGCTGTATCTCTCCCTGGAATCTTCCCTTGTATTTGTTCACTTGGAAAATCGCACCCGCACTTGCCGCCGGCAATTGTGTAGTCGCCAAACCTTCAGAAATCACTCCGATGACTGCATACTTATTGGCGAAAGCCTGTATGGAAGCGGGACTACCTCCGGGCGTTCTTAATATCGTTCATGGGTATGGTCCCAAAGCCGGGCAAGCAATTGTAGAACATCCAAATATAAAGGCGATTTCATTTACCGGTGGCACGAGTACAGGTAGAGAGATTGCAAGAACCGCCGCTCCGATGTTCAAAAAACTTTCCTTGGAATTAGGAGGAAAAAATCCGAATATCATTTTTGCAGATTGCGATTTTGATCGGATGATATTCGACACTTTACGTTCATCTTTTTCTAATAATGGTCAAATTTGTCTGTGCGGCTCCAGGATATTTGTTGAAAAACCTATTTATGAAAAATTCCGTGATGAGCTTGTCAAACGAACACAGTTTTTGAAAGTCGGAGATCCGTTCTCTCCCATGACAGATTTGGGTGCTTTGGTCAGCCGATCCCACAAGGAAAAAGTCATGAGTTATATAGAACTCGCCAAAGTAGAAGGCGGAACCATTCTTTGTGGTGGAAAAGCAGTCGAAATGCAAGGGCAGTTGGCCAATGGCTACTATTTGAGACCCACAGTTATTGAAGGATTAGAAGTAGGTTGCCGTACCAATATGGAAGAAATATTCGGACCGGTAGTTACCCTGACACCCTTCGAAACAGAAGAAGAAGTCATTCAATACGCCAATATGGTTGATTATGGATTATCAGCCACTGTTTGGACACAAGACATTAGTCGTGCCCATCGAGTAGCCGAACAACTTCAAGCCGGTGTAGTTTGGATTAACTGCTGGTTGCTTCGAGACTTGAGAACACCATTCGGGGGAGTCAAAAATTCAGGTGTCGGTCGAGAAGGAGGATTGGAAGCTCTTCGATTTTTTACGGAACCGAAAAACGTTTGCATAAAGTATTAGACCATCTTCAACGAAATAACGATTCTCATCTATACAAAAAATTTCATGACAACATCTATGACCGGGTGTAAAAATTGTAGCATCCCATCTTGACTTTCCTTACTTTTGCAACATCTTTTTACCCTTCGATTTTGTTGGGTAATGAAGACAGGCTTTTATAGAAACTCGTTCAAAACAAAAACCGCATGACCATGCAGTATGATGTAACCGTTATCGGCTCAGGCCCCGGTGGATATGTAGCAGCGATTCGCGCCGCTCAACTCGGATTCAAAACCGCTATTATTGAAAAGCGAAAAACACTGGGTGGAACTTGTCTCAATGTAGGATGTATTCCATCGAAGGCATTATTAGATTCTTCTGAACATTATCACAATGCTGTCAAGAAGTTTGAAACCCACGGCATAAAAATGACGGGAATATCTGTGGATATGAAACAGATGATCGCCAGAAAAGATGAGGTTGTCTCACAGACTTGTAAGGGTATCGATTATTTGATGGATAAAAATAAAATCACCGTTTACAATGGTTTTGGTTCTTTCATTGATAAGAACACGATAAAAATCACTGCCGAAGATGGTTCGTCCCAAGAAATAAAATCTGACAAAGTCATTATTGCGACAGGTTCGGAACCCATCACCCCTCCATCGTTTAATTACGATGGAAAACGTGTGATTACGTCAACCGAAGCTTTGGAAATCACAAAAGTTCCGAAGAAAATGGTCATCATCGGAGGTGGTGTCATCGGATTGGAACTCGGGTCAGTTTATGCTCGCTTAGGAACAGAAGTCGAGGTTATTGAATATGCGGATAGCATTATTGCAGGCATGGACAAAGATTGTGGTAAAGAATTGATGCGCTCCATGAAAAAAGGATTGGGTGTAAAATTCATGCTCAAACATATGGTCACCAGTGTTTCGGCTACATCTCGTTCCGCTACTATAAAATATAAAAAGCGAGGAAGCGAAGAAGAAATGGAAACCAAGGCGGATTACTGTTTGGTCGCTATCGGCAGAAAGGCATATACCGATAAACTAGGTTTGGAGAATATTGGCATTGAAACGGATGAACGCGGTAGAGTCATCGTTGATGACCACCTACAAACACAAGTACCCGGCGTTTTTGCAATCGGTGATGTCATCAAAGGAGCGATGCTCGCACACAAAGCCGAAGAAGAAGGCACTTTTGTTGCCGAGTTCATTGCTGGACAAAGACCACATATCAACTACAATTTGATTCCCGGAGTTGTATATACTTGGCCGGAAGTCGCCGGAGTTGGAAAAACCGAGCAGGAACTGAAAGACGTAGGTGTTGCCTATAAAGTCGGAAAGTTCCCATTCAAAGCATTGGGCCGAGCCCGTGCGAGTATGGACACGGAAGGTCTAGTAAAAATATTGGCCGATAAGGCTACTGATGAAATATTGGGCGTCCATATGGTTGGCCCAAGAACAGCGGATATGATTGCGGAAGCGGTCGCTTTGATGGAATTCCGTGCATCAGCGGAAGACGTTACTCGGATGAGTCACGCTCACCCGACATATACCGAAGCAACCAAAGAAGCTGCTTTGGCTGCAACCGCTGACCGAGCGATACACATATAAAAAGAACTGGTTCTATATAAGTTTTTCATAGCACTTCTTTTCCCGGAAGGGAAAAATACTTTTTATCTTCGTTGAGTACTTGGAATTTATGACAAATCTTTCTCAGTAATGAAAGTAATCATTCCCGTCGCCGGAGCAGGTACCAGGTTAAGACCTCATACCTATACCCAGCCCAAACCCTTAATACCGGTTGCGGGAAAACCGATTATTTCATTTGTCATCGATCAGTTGGTTGAGGTAGGAATCACTGACTTCATATTCGTTATCGGACACTTGGGTGAAAAGATTCGATTGTATATCGAAAACCGTTATCCGGAACTAAATAAGGAATTCGTTTCTCAAAATAACCGATTGGGTATCGGTCATGCCATTTGGAAAACACGTTATGCACTTGAAGGAGTCGACGAAGTTTTCATCATTTTAGGTGATACGATTTACGATACTGAACTGACCGAGTTTTTAAATATTCCATGTTCTTGTGTAGGAATAAAGAAGGTCAATGATCCTAGTAATTTTGGAATCGCGGAACTGAGTGAAGATGGGGAAATTTCTAGAATGATAGAAAAGCCGAAAATTCCGAAATCGAATATGGCTTTGGTTGGTTTGTACAAAATCAAGGAAGTCGATTTGCTTGTCGAATCTTTGGAGTATATCATCGCCAATGATTTGAGAACGAATGACGAATATCAACTCACCGATGCTTTGATGCGGATGTTGGAACAAGGTGTTTCATTTTTACCAATAACGATAAAAAACTGGTACGATTGCGGAAAGAAGGAAGTCCTTCTTGAGACCAATTCCATGCTGCTCAAGAAAGAAGGTTATGCATCTTCCGATTTACCGGGTTATGATAATTCTATCATTATCCATCCGGTGAGTATCGGCAAGGATTGTAAAATTTCAAATTCTATTGTCGGCCCTTATGTTACCATCGCTGATAATGCCATATTAGATTCTTGTATCGTAAAGGAATCCATTATCGGGAACTATGCGAAAATCGAGGAAGTTGTATTACAGAACTCCGTGGTCGGAAACGATGCCGCGATTAAGGGATTGCGACAAAGCCTGAATATCGGAGACAATACAGAGATTGATTTTACGTGACATATCGGATGTCCACTTTCAATATAATTTTATGGCACAAGACTGGAACTTAGGAGAAAAGGAACGGAAGGGAATCGTCAAAAAGATAGAGCATGCTGTTTTGGTAGGTGTTATCACTGATGGTCAATCCGAAGAAAAATCCAAGGAATATTTGGATGAGCTGGAATTCCTCGCTCAAACGGCCGGGGCTATGACGGTCAAGCGGTTTACCCAAAAACTCAAGCATCCGAATGTACGCACCTATGTCCAAAAGGGTAAGATGGAAGAAATCGCCGCTTATGTGGAGGACAATGAAGAAATCAGTATGGTCATTTTTGATGATGACCTGACCGGTAAACAAGTTGGTATTCTTGAGGAAGAACTCAAAGTAAAGATACTGGATCGGAGTAGTCTGATTTTGGACATATTCGCCCGTCGGGCACAAACCGCCCAAGCCAAAACCCAAGTGGAGTTGGCACAAATGCAATATCTGCTTCCTAGGCTTCGAGGACTTTGGACTCACTTGGAACGACAGCGTGGTGGTATCGGTATGCGTGGACCGGGTGAAAAAGAAATTGAAACGGATCGTCGGATTGTCCGCGATAAAATTTCGATGCTAAAAAAGAAGCTGGAAAAAATCGATCAGCAAAATTTGACCCGCCGCAAACAACGTGGACAAATGGTCAGGGTGGCCTTGGTCGGATATACCAATGTCGGCAAGTCTACATTGATGAACACATTAAGTAAATCTGAAGTATTTGCGGAAGACAAACTTTTTGCGACGTTGGATACGACTGTCCGAAAAGTAGTTTTCGGTCGAATGCCTTTTTTGCTTTCAGATACCGTCGGGTTCATTCGCAAGTTACCCCACCACTTGGTCGAGAGTTTCAAATCCACTTTGGACGAAGTTCGCGAAAGCGATATACTCATTCATGTTGTAGATATTTCACATCCTCAATATGAAGATCAGATTCATGCTGTCAACCAGACATTGAATGAATTGGGAACATCGAACAAACCGGTTCTATATGTTTTCAATAAAATTGATAAATATCGAGCTGACTATTATGACGACTTGCTTGAGCAAGAAACCAAAGACGAAATTGAAAGTGATTTGGAGAAAAACTTAAGGAACAATCTTCAAGCGGAAACAATTTTTATCTCCGCTCTCGAAAAGGAGAATGTTCAAGAACTACGAGATAAGATGACGGTTATGATTCAGGAGATGTATCAAAAGCGTTATCCTTACAAGACTGGTTTTTTCTAATTTTTCATCCCTCTTCACTTTAAGTACATTGTAAATTCCCCTTCCGGGGAATTTTTTATTTCGATAAAATACTACTTTTCATATATGATACTTCAAAAATACGCGAAACTACTTGTCAATTATTGTTTAGAAATCCAACCCGGTGATCGACTACTCGTCAGGACGACTACCTTGGCAGAACCTCTTGTCCGAGAAGTATATGCTGAGACCTTAAGAGCAGGCGGTATCATGGAAGTGGAATTTGAGTTTCGTGATAAATCAAAAATCTTTTTTGAGGAAGGAAATGCCGACCAATTGGGATATGTCTCTCCCCTACTCAAAAAGGGATTGGAAGAATTTGAAGCTTATCTATTTATTCGGGCTCCTTTCAATTTGCGTGCGGATCAAAAAGTGGATGCAGAAAAACAGGCAATTGCCAAAAAGGCAACTGCTGATTTGTATAAAACTTATTTTAAGCGAACGGCTACTCGCGAATTAAAACGAAATCTTTGTCAGTTTCCTACCTTGGCTTCCGCCCAATATGCCGGAATGTCCTTGACGGAATATGAGAATTTCGTATATGGTGCTTGTGGTTTGTTTGAAGAACATCCGGAACAAGTTTGGCTCAATCGTAGAAAGGAACAACAAGTCATTGTAGATTATTTGAATCAGTGTTCCGACATTCGATATGAAGGAAAAGATATCGATGTTTCATTTTCTGTCAAAGGAAGAACTTGGATTAATTCGGATGGACAGACCAACATGCCATCCGGCGAAGTATATACCGCTCCGGTAGAAGACTCGGTAAATGGTAAAGTCAAGTTTTCACTTCCTGCTCTGTACATGGGTAAAGAGTTGGAAAATGTAACGCTTTGGATTAAAGATGGAGAAGTCCAAAAATGGGAAGCTCAAGGAGATACTTCATTTTTAGACCAGATATTCGAAATGGAGGGAACGCGTAGATTTGGTGAAGTCGCCATTGGTACGAATTACAATATCCAACGATATACACGCAATATCTTGTTCGATGAAAAAATCGGTGGAACCATCCATATGGCTATTGGTCAATCGTATTTACAAACGGGTGGAAAAAATAATTCGCCCGTACACTGGGACATGATTACGGATATGAC
>JAHDCE010000008.1:18707-21608 GCA_020630045.1 Saprospiraceae bacterium
ACTTTAGAAACTTTTGCATTGCGTTGTCTCCAAATTTCAGCAGGGATATATTCTATCTCTTTTGTTCCATCAGTATATTCAAATTCAAGAATCAAAGGCATGACCAATCCTCCGATATTTTCGAATGTTACCTCGTAGAAGTTTTTACCGGAATTCAACATCGCTTTTTCTTCCTTGCTCAAGGACGCTAAATATTTTTGGTAAGCTTGATCATCCAATACCGTCGCATCTAATGGATCGTATGTAGAATAGAAATCTTTCAACTTTGGATCAAGTTCATCTTGCGTTTTCTTGATGTCGTCTTTATTGCGAACATCCGTGATATATCGAGTATCATAATCCCGCTCTTTTTTCTTAGCGACATTATCTCTAGGATTCTTTGAATCTAGTTGATACCACTTCACATCCTTAATCGCAATATCACAATGATCATTAGTATAAAACCAGCCTCTCCAGAACCAATCTAAATCAACACCGGATGCATCTTCCATTGTACGGAAAAAGTCAGCAGGTGATGGATGCTTAAATGCCCATCTTCTACAATACTCTTTAAAGGCATGATCGAACAATTCGCGCCCCATGATTGATTCCCGAAGAATATTAAGAGCAGTTGCCGGCTTACCATATGCATTGTTTCCGAATTGAAGAATTGACTCAGAGTTCGTCATGATAGGAACAATATTATTTTTATCCCCTTTCATGTAATTGACAATCTTTGTTGCCGGACCTCTCCTTGATGGGAAGTCTCTCTCCCACTGTTGCTCGGCAAGATATTGAGTGAATGAATTCAATCCTTCATCCATCCATGTCCACTGACGTTCATCTGAATTAATAATCATCGGGAAGAAGTTGTGTCCAACTTCATGGATGATTACACCAATCATTCCGTACTTGGTTCTCTTGCTATATGTACCATCTTTTTCAGGACGACCGAAGTTGAAACAAATCATCGGATACTCCATACCGATTCTTGCTGCATGGATAGACCATGCTACCGGATATGGATAGTCAATCGTGTAGTGAGAAAACCACTTAATGGTATGTGCGACTGCTTTGGTTGAATATTGTTCCCATAGAGGATTTCCTTCCTTTGGGTACATAGACATTGCCATTACGGTTCGACCATCACTCATCTTGACTCCCATTGCATCCCAGATAAATTTACGAGAAGACGCAAAGGCAAAATCACGAACATTTTCTGCTTTGTATGTCCAAGTCTTTTTTCCTTTCTTCTTAGTCTTTTCCGCTTTCTCTGCATCCGCTTGACTAACGATAATGACAGGTTCTTCAAAAGAGTTTTGAGCTTTTTCATACAATTGCATTTGCTTGTCCGTCAAAACATCTTTTGGATTTTGAAGTACACCTGTTGAAGAAACCAAGTGATCTTCAGGAACAGTGATATTCACTTCATAGTCTCCAAATGTCAACGCAAACTCTCCCCTACCAAGGAACTGTTTATTTTGCCATCCTTCTACATCATCATACACACACATACGAGGAAAGAACTGAGCAATGGTATACAAGTAGTTTCCATCTTCTTCAAAATATTCATATCCAGAACGTCCTCCGATTTGCATTCTATCATTGATGTTATACCACCATTTGATTTTGAATGTAAAGCTCTCGCCTTTTTTCAAAGGTTTTGGTAAATCAATACGCATCATGGTTTTATTCACAGTATGTGAAAGATCCTTTCCATTCGCATCTTTTACATGATCAAGCTTGAATCCGCCATCAAAATCAAACATCATTCGATTGAGTTGGCGCATATTCATTTCATCGTTGATGCTACTCGTTGAAATTTTATGGGTATCAGAATCTTTCGCACGCATATTCTGATCCATTTGAAGCCAGAGATAACGCAATTCATCCGGAGAATTATTAAAGTATGTAATAGTTTCATCTCCATAGACCCGTTGTTTTTCATCATCCAACTCTATGTTCATTACATAGTCGGCCTTCTGTTGCCAGTACATATGACCTGGTGCACCCGATGCCGTACGGTAAGTATTCGGGGTTGGCAACTCTTGTCCAAGTTGCTTAAATTTGTTGACGTTAGTATTCGGCTGCTGGGACCACATTAATGATTGGTTAAATAACAGCAAAAACGCCAAAGAAATAATAACTTTAAAGTGTATTTTCATGGTGAAATGATTTGATTTAAACTTCGCTAAAATAATCTTTTTTACTAATACTTACCCCGCTTTTGGGGCGATGTTCCACGTGGAACATTCATAAAAATGAAACTTTATTACGCTACAAATAATATAAGAACATGAAATTCCTATCCTTGTTTTTAATCCTACTACCTTTATCATTTGGATATCATGACTACTATATCAGCTTAACAGAAATGGAGTATAATCCTCAAAATGCTACTCTAGAAATATCCATCAGGGCTTTTACCGAAGACCTTGAATTTGCTCTAGAAGAAAGCACTTTGCTTGATTTGGAGTTGAATTCTGAAAGAGAACATCCTCAAGCAACTTATTACCTAGGAGAATATTTCAAAAAACACTTCGAAATCAATCAAAATGATTCCCCCAAAAAATACAGAATTTTAGGTCATGAATACGAAGGAGAAGCGACTTGGACTTATATAGAGGTTGAAAAAATACAAGAAGAAGACTTAAATTTCTCCATTAGAAACTCTTTATTAATGGATTATTTTGAAGAACAAACCAACATGATCAACTTCAAAATCAACAAAAAGACCAAAGGAGCCATACTTAGTAAGGGGAATTCGAGCTTTGAAGTATCATTTTAAGCCTATCCCACCCTATTAAACAACTAATAGTTATCTAGAAGGAAAGATTTGAAGGAGTCAAAATCATTTTCAGCCCAAATAGCCTCCTTCTTTTTATCCTTTAAAGAACCTAATCGATGAGGAATATCAGGCTC
>JAHDCE010000513.1 GCA_020630045.1 Saprospiraceae bacterium
AGGACAAAAGATGTTTTCAAAATTTAATATTATTTAGTTTACAGTGTATTTAGTTAAACTAATTTTAAGAGCGAATGAAGACATTTATTATTTCTAATATTGACCATTGTTATTTCACATACGCCCCATTCACCAAGTCATATACGATTTTCTGGAGTTTCTGAATGTCCTCCATATCTAACCTTTTTTGAGACTGAAATCTCATTTTTTTCTCACCGGATTTATCATACAATCCCTTTACGAACAAGTCCATGACCGCATCCACATCCGACTTGGATTTAATACCGGCTTTATCGAGCCAAACCCTCAGATATTTCTCATCGACATCTTCTAAAATATTGATTTTAGTCGCCTTGGGACTCGTACCACAAAACTCACGAATAGACGTTATGATATCTTGCTGTTCTTCAATCGTTTTTTGTTCACGATGGACGTCATCCATACGCAATACGAAAAAGAAAATAAAAGTCGGTACATCTTCATGAGTCGTTTCGAAAGACTCGACAATCCATTTGATATATTCTAAAGTACTTCGCTTCCAATCCGTTTCCTGAATTTCAAACGCAGTGAATATATAATCATATTCCAAACGCGGTAAACCCGTGCGGAGATAATCTTCCATCGTCGTTTCCCTTCCTAGTCCGAAACGGTCGCCGAAATACTTTTTGAATTCCAATTGACTCTTCGCCGCCCTTCTTCCTTGGGGCAATTCTTCTATCACTACTCGTCCCTCCTTATCGGGAATAAAATCAACCGAAAGGTCTTCACTTTCGAAAGACATTTCTTCTTCGATTTCATATATGATTCGTTCGGAAAAAGAATTGGGTTTTTGGGACGGACAACCAATCAGGAAATAAAACTGGAATGGATATTTTTCTTCCTTGTCTTCAAAGGCATTCCAAAAAGTATCCAAAGGATCTTCACGGTCACAGTTCACCAATTGTAACGGCCCCTTGAAATCCACATCTCGCTCCAACAATGGTGCGATGGTTTTGGCAAGCAATTCCTGCCCCGATTCCACATGAATACCGGACAATGCGGTAATCCGATCATTGACTTCCTGCAAACGGGTTTCCGATTCCGCGATTTGCTCCTGAAGTTGGAACTTTTGAGCCGGATCGGAAAGAATCACCAACTGCTGGTTGAAAGTACCGATTTTACGTATCAGTATCTTCCGTTCCGCTTGTAAGTTTTTTAATTCGTCGAGTGCCATGAGGAAAAGGTTTTATTCGAATCCGATCAACCACGGATTTCTTTAATTCTTCCCTCCACTTCTTCTATCTGTATTTCCATTTGGAATTTCTGGGCCGGATCCGACAAAGTCGCAAATTGTTGCCTGAAAAACGAAAGCTTCCTTTCCAGTAACTTCAACTCTTTCGATTTGGCTTCATCCATTTCGGGTTGGGGCAAATCGTTATTATCGGTTTCCTCTTCATTGCCTACAAAATCCGTTTCTTTTACGGAGTTAATCAGCAATATGACATTATCCAGCATTTGGGCTTCTTGGAGCGTTTGTTTTTCTTCTGCCAAGACGCCCCTAGCTGCTTTCTTCTTGTAAGTATTAAATCGAGTACTTAGGGATATCCAAAGGACATGGGTTTCCGTTCCATGACGGAATTGTCCTTCCATTGCTCTTAAGGTGGTTTCTATTCCCTTTCCTACTAAAATGGATTGCATATCCACCTTCCATTTTGAAAGGTCTATTTTTGGTTTCATGGTGGTGCGGTTTCTGTTCCTAATACACTGTTTAATATATCCTTTGAGATTTTCTCAGTGTACTGGAATGAAAGTTACAAGTTTCACTTGAAGGAAAGAAGCAATAAAACGTATAATTCCATAAAACCGTCGATTTTCAGGGCAAAAACCGGAAAGTTTACTCCGCAGTCGGAGCCAATTCAACAATAAGTCCTTCCAAATCGTCCGTAATCGGAATCTGACAACCCAAACGACTCAAATCATCATCTACGAAAAAAGCTTGGTCGAGCATGTCTTCTTCATCCTCGCTCATTTCGGACAATCCATGTTCCGAGCGAACATAGACATGACAAGTAGAACAAAGCGCCATTCCGCCACAAGTTCCCTCTACGGGAAGTTCATAGGATTTACAAACTTCCATGAGGTTCATGTTCATATCAGTCGGCGCTTCGACTTTATGTTTTTCCCCTTCCCGATCTATGATTGTTATATTGACGATTGACATATCGATTTCAGGTTTATTCAAATCCGTTCACTCCTTGCACAGTCGTATATTTAAAACTGAGCTTCTTGTCCGGATAAATGTGTTTGAAGGCACTTTGTACCATCAACGTCCCTTCATGGAAACCACACAGGATCAACTTTAGTTTACCCGGATAAGTATTGATGTCACCGATGGCATATATCCCCGGCACATTGGTACTGTAATCCAATGTATCCACTTCAATGGCATTCTTGGTGATGTTGAGCCCCCATTCAGCTATCGGCCCCAATTTGGGCGCCAGCCCGAATAAAGGAACGAAGTGCTGGGTCCCCTTTTTCATCTCCCCCACCTTCTTGTGTTTGATGACGACACTTTCCAGTTTACCGTTCCCTTCCAAGCCCACGACTTGGGCTTCGGTAATCAAGCGAATTTTACCGGCTTCGTTCAATTCCATCACCTTCTCCACAGAGTCCAAGGCTCCGCGGAATGATGACCTTCTGTGTACCAGTGTCACTTCGGAGGCAACATCAGCCAAGAAAATCGTCCAGTCCAGTGCAGAATCCCCTCCCCCGGCGATAACGACATTTTTGTCACGATAAAATTCCGGATCCTTGATGATGTATTCCACTCCTTTGTCTTCGAATTCACCGATGTTTCCGATAGGGGGTTTACGAGGTTCGAAACAACCCAAACCACCAGCACTCGCAATGACCGGGGCAACATGGACAGTTCCTTTATTAGACGTCAATTTAAAACGGCCGTCTTCCATTTTTTCAATGGTCTCCGCACGCTCTCCCAAAGTGAAGCCCGGCTTGAATGGTTCGATTTGCTCCATGAGTTTTTCCACCAACTCACCTGCTAACACCGTCGGGTATCCGGGAATATCATAAATGGGCTTTTTGGGATAAATCTCCGTCAATTGACCGCCCGGTTGTGGCAAGGAATCAATCAAATGGCAACGGAGTTTCAACAACCCGGCCTCGAAAACGGCGAACAACCCACAAGGGCCCGCCCCTATTATGAGAATATCAGTCTCTATCATCATGAAAAGAATTGAAGCGCGAAAATAATAGACATTATGGTAAACAAGGAAGATATCCGAAATCGGAGTATGTAAAAAACAATAAAATATCTTTCTTCAACACCTGATAAGACTAGTTGGTTGATGTTTCAATTCGAATATTCTAGTTCGATTCCAAAACAACTTCAAATTCACCAACCTCCTTGTCACTAGGAACATAAGTAGAAACCTGGTCACCCCTTATCAAATAAGCAACCATCGTATCTATGCCGATTAACACCTCCGCATCCT
>JAHDCE010000514.1 GCA_020630045.1 Saprospiraceae bacterium
GTAGCTGACCTCCATCCGCAGGATGGAAACCACCGAGTACAAGTACATGTCGTATCCAATCAAAAACCAAAAAGTTGTCATTAGAAATTGATATCATTGAATATTGAAGTAGCTTGAAGTGGTGTGTGTCAGCTAGAAGCTGACGGGGTATAGGTCGCGTAGATATAATCTACGCTGAACGGGGGGAGGAAAATTGCAATCAACGTCATTCCGAGTATGAGTTCCGACCTATGGTGAATGACCATACTACAAATTCTTTAGATAGATGATACTGTTTAGAAATATATACGTTTGTGTACTGATTGTTTTTGTTGGAAGCTGCACTCTACAAAATACGAATATCGATAAGGAATTCTTGATTGGTCATGAATGGATGATTGACACCATGTATGGGCAAAATGATTTTATCCAAGAATGGATTTATTTCACGGCGGATGACGAATTTTACAGGTTTTCAAAATACAATAAGAGTTATATCATTGACAGCGCTTGCATCTGGAATGGCAATATGATATGGAAAGATGGCGAAGAACGCTTTTCCATCGAAATGATTGATAGCAATTATATTTTACTCAAAGGAGAACAATTCATATTCAGAGCGAAGAAATGGAGAAAAAGTGACCCGGGTTTCATTGAAATGTTTATTCAAAACAACAAAAGTAAATTATTATTGAACGGGGAATGGAGACTCGATTCTATTGAAATAGGAGACAATGCGATATTACCGATTTGCGGCAATTCTAGGCAAGGTGCTGTGTTCAATTTTTCAGAAGATGCCAATCTGTTTATTCGACATGAATCGAGTCTTGATTCCTGCCGATCATATTTTTATCAAGTCTATGATCATGAATTATCAATTCAGGATTTTGATGTGATTTATTCTTATCCCATTTCTAAGATTACATCCAAACAACTTATCCTAGAACCGGAATGGTCGAGGATGAAAATTAAAAAAATTAAAGGTGGCTTCGATCTATCAAAAAATAGTTTTAAAATTTATTTTAGAAAAATAGATAAGAACATTGATAATCGAAATGAAGTAGAATGAAAGAATTATGGCGATTGATTTTAGGAGTGGTAATTTTGTTGCTAGTCTCTAGTTGTAATAAAAAAGAGTATAAATGTTCATTTGTAATTGATGGTTATGGAATAGAGGTTTCTTACCAAATCGATGATGTAGGATTTTCGGATTTTCTTTGTAAAAGAAATATTTGAATTTTTGATGAACTCCATTTATCATTGAAAATTCAAAGCTTGCAGGAGCGATAAAAATACTTGTATCCTAGTACATTGTGTAGCAAAAAATAATACCGCTGTTGACACTAACCTGCGACGTAATACAAATTCACTGACAGTCTTCAGGAGACTGACGAGCAGCTACAAACTATGCTAGAGAAAGGGGTAAAGTTGCCTAGATGCAATCTCCGCTAATCGGGAGGAATAGATTAAAAATGAAGAATTCGTAGAAGTTTGATTGGAGGCGAAAATTCAACAACTCTATATTTTCAGAGTTGTTGAATTTTCGCTCAAAAAAATTATTGCTTCATAAACCGCGTGGTTACTTTGTCTTGATCCGATTCCAATACCAAAGAATAATATCCCGCTTTCAATCGGGCGATGTCCAAAGTGATACTTGATGGTCCCTTGCTTCTTTGCTGATGTTCTTGGCGGATAATGGTATGCCCTAACACATCAACGATTCTTATGGTAATTCCATTTTTTTGTTGTGTACCCTCCCAATTGACCACCAGATGAGAGTCGGCGGGATTGGGGTGGACGTCCATACTGAGTTCCTTCGATTCATCGGTGAATCTGGCACCACTATTACTATTCAAAGTAAACCTTTCTACTGGTGTGAACTGGGACCAGATGTCAGTACAAAGCGCCCTTAACCTAACATCGTATGAAATGTCCGATTGAAGATTGCTCAATGTCTTGAAATTGTTGCCGGGAGTCGTTCCGATTGTAATCCAACTATTGGCAGCACCTTCGGTTTCACGGTAGCGCACTTGGTATTTGGTGGCGTCACCATCCCATGTCAATCTCGCTCGATTGGCATCTAATTGAGTGATGACTAAGTTGGTTGGCATCGGGCAAGTACTGGTAAACCATCTCCTGACCGGAGAATAGTCTGACCAAGTGTTATTCGTACAAAATGTTCTCACTCTATATTCGTAATTGGTGCCTTCTTCCAAACCGTCGAGATATTTGTAATTGTTACCCGGGGTCGTTCCCACCATATTCCAAGTAGGCTCGCCCAATTTTCGGAATCTCACCTGATATTTGACCGCGTCCGGAGCATGGTCCCACTCGACTTTGGTTCTGGTAACTGAAGTTACTGTTTCAACAAAATTCGTAGGAGCGAAACAAGTGGGAACGGGACCGTCGAAGACCGTAAAAGATGCCGTGAGTTCATCGCAAGAAACCCCGCCACGACTGTCTTCACTGAATATTTTAGCCGTCATGATATAATTTCCGGGAGGGAAGTTAGCTTGCCCATTGTTTCCTAGATAACGATAGGGTTCTCCGTTGTCTTGGCTGTACGGATTGTATAAATCACCATCCAAATACCAAGCGACGTTTTCCACCTCACCCGAGACAAAAGCTTCGATGGTATAATTCGGGGGCATGTCTTGCATGCTATACATCGTTCCGTCCACCAATTCGAATAGAAGTGTGTCGGCATCCGTATCAAAGAAATACATACTTTGGACATCACCTGTATTCGCTTGAACGGTTACTGTATCGAAAACAGTAGGACATTCAGGATAAGCGTTATTCACTTCAAGCGTATATACCATTGAATCAGATGGAACATTGATGATGGAATCCGTCGAACCGGTGCTCCACAAGAAATCATATGGCCCCGTATCACCCTGAACAACGGGTACGATCGGGATAGTGGAGCCTTCCACCTGTGCGCTACAAAACGGTAGTACCTCGGGGAATTCCACTAAGGAAGGACATTCCAAGATATTCAAATCGAAAGAGGCATATTCACAAGAGGTTCCTTCCCCGTCATTATCTGTATAGGTGGTTACTTCAAGCGTATATTCCCCGGGGTCCAATTGGAATCCGACGGTTACAATACCATATGACAATTGCCACGGTGAGCTATTACGTAGGTTTTGCATGACGATATTCCCGTCTTTATCCGTTAATTTCATGAAAACGGAGCCTTCTGCATCCGTTCTGACTTCAAAGGTCATATTCTCAGAATGCAAATTGGCGAAGATGATATTTTCATTCGCTTCATCTAGTATCAATTCGTCGGTTCCGGTAGACAAGTCCAATAATGCAACTGTGTCAATAACTCCCGAATTGATGATGCCGATGTTCACCGTACCCGAAGATCTACATCCTGTTCCATCTACAACGGTAATAGTTTGGGTATAGGACGTTTGGGGGGTGATTCCCAGAAGGGAATTTCCTGTATGTGTCGTGTCCGACCAAGAATAGGTAAAAGGAGGAACACCGCTCAA
>JAHDCE010000515.1 GCA_020630045.1 Saprospiraceae bacterium
TTCAAGTTTCCGGATCGTAAAAAAATGGTCACAGCCTTGATTTTTTGGTCCTTTTGCATCAAGGCAAAAGGACGTAATAAACACACACACAATGCAACTAAAAATCATAACAATCCTAATCATCGCCCTAAGCCACACCACCACAACATGGAGCCAAACCGACACTATCTTTATCCGTTACGACAAAAACGGAACAGACGAAATATTACAATACCAAACCGACACCTTCGTATTCAATGTCCCCAAATCATCCACACCCTTAGTCGGAACCACCATCCTCCCATGGACCACCAACCAACAAGTTGCCAAAGGTTACGGACTCTATCTCCAATCCGTCCGCATCAGCGAATGTTTGAATAACGGGAGAGAGCTTCCCGGAGATGAAGAAATCATCGCCATTACCGAAACCGATTCCTCCTTAATCATAGAAACTAAGATTATCGGAAACTGTTGCCACGACTTTTTATGCGATGTCCAAGTCGTAGAAGACAGCATCGTCAACTTAATCAGTTATAGTTACGGAACAACCTACTGTGCTTGTGCCTGCTGCTTCGGCCTCACCTATGAATTTTCATTAATGAAAATAGAAGAATACGAAAAGCTGAAATATTTCATGATCGCCGGCAATAGAAAAACACTAAGGAAAAAATGAAAATCGGAAAAATCAAATTCCTGTTGTATGGCTTTCTGATATGGATAAGTTGCGATCCGGTACCACCGGGAAATAAAAGCAATACAGCACTTGACCCCGGATTCCTTCCCTTGGATTCCACATACCTGTTAGCAGAAAAACTCCTTATCGGAAAAAAGGAATCTTTAGAAGGAGTCCAATCCCTAAATATCGCCGGACACCGCCTGTACCACTTGGATAGACATGGCAATATCACCGGCACATATGATATCTCCAACAATTATAGCATCTACACTTATGACAAGGAAAAGAGATTGGTCAAAAGCGAAAACAAACAACACTCGCCCCCCGAAACCTACAACGATGTGAACTACAGTTATAATGAGAACGATGAAATAATAAAGATCACCCGGACTTCATATAAGGATAATGAACCCACCAACCAAGAAATACAAACAGAAGGCATAAAACTTGATGCAGGAGGATTGAAACAATCATATTTTCAAAAGAAAATAGGCGAAGGCTATTTTATCCATCCGAAAAAAAGAGAATGGATTACTTTTGAAGAAGAAATGGTATTCTGCTGTGGCAGAATAATGGAAGACGACAACAAATTGACCTATTATTTCAATGCCGATGAACGGATTGATAGCTTGGTCATAGAAGGTTTGACCTCCAAGAAAAGACTCCATTTCGAATATGAATATGAAACACAATCTGATTGAAACATGAATATTCTAATTGTTGGGGGAGGGAATATGGGAAGCACTTATGCCCGTAGTTTTTTAAGGTCGCACATCGCCGACAAAGAAAACATGATGATTCTCGAAAAATCGCCGGAGAAAGCGATAAAATTATCGGGACAAGACATCGGAACGGTCTATGGTCGTCCGGAAGACTGTATTCCCAAAGCGGACTTAATTATTTTAGCGGTCAAGCCGCAAGATACCTCCGCTTTATTTGCAACCATCCGACCACATGTAGATGCGCAGCAAGTCTTTTTATCCATCATGGCGGGCGTCAAAATGAACACCATAGGCGAAGCCTTGGGCGTACATAAAATCATCCGTGCCATGCCCAATCTGCCAGCACAGATCGGATTGGGAATGACCGCTTTCACATCATCAGATGAAGTGACCCGTATCGAATTGGTCACCGTTCAAAACTTGCTCAATACGACCGGTAAAACCATTTATGTAGAGAGCGAAGAAGAAATAGATGCATCGACGGCCATCTCGGGTTCCGGCCCGGCTTATGTCTTTTATTTTATGCGGGCCATGATAGAAGCCGCACGCGAAATGGGCTTCTCCGAATCCCAAGCAGAGTTGTTAGTGACCCAGACCTTCAGGGGAGCGGTGGAACTACACAACAAATCCAAGTTCTCTTGCGATGAATGGATTCAAAAGGTCGCCTCTAAAGGAGGAACGACCGAAGCCGCCCTGCGATTTTTCAATTCCGTCGAACTCCATCCGGGGATCAAGCAAGGAGCCGGAGCGGCCTTGAACCGTGCGGTCGAATTGGGCAAAAACGAATAAACGGAGATCCGCCATGGATTTCTATTTCAAATTGCAATATCGACGTATTATTCGTTGGTGTTTAGAGGTAGGGGTTATGAAATCGTGCTGAAAAATCGAACAGATTCTAATGGGAATAAGAAGGTAGTTGATATTGCAATAATCGACCTTATTCTCTAGTACCCATAATCGACAAAAGTATATCATTAAAGATGATTGATTTAAAAGCGGAAGGACGGTATAAACTACATTTAAGTGTGTCCTATGCAATGCTTAAAAACTTGTTTCCCGGTAATCTATACTTTATCGCTAGAGATTGGTTGGTGGATAATTCTTACGCATCAAAAATGCAAATATCGGATTTTGATTTATTGTATAATAAAGGGGAGAAAGAAATCATAAAAGGAAACGAAAGGTTGTTGATAAGAGAAACTCATTTGAATGGATTTGCCATTTCGGAGTTGGAATATGAGTTGAAGAAAGAGTCCGAATATTTAGTGAAAGTAGTTCTAGTACAGGATGCGAATAGGTCTTGGGTTACGGCAAGGTTTTTCACCTCTCCGGATATTAAAAGATTTTATAAGACCAATTCTCCCAACATAATAAAAATCATATTAAACACTGGAAAAGGGGGAAGGAATGGAATGATTCCCATAAGCCATAAACCGATAACTTTTGGAATAGAAGAATTTTTGGAAAAATCAAACGAGCTATCCAAAGGATTATTGATACCGATGATTGTTATTAAATGCAATAAAAGTGCTGAACATGTAGGACTTGCGTATGGTGTTTCCAAGCAGTTACATGGTGAGGCTTCCGTGTTGTTAGTCGAGTCGAGTACGATACATTTATCAAATAGCGAATTGTATATTATATATCCTGATGGATCAAAGTGGGATTTTGATGTTTATTCTGATAAAATCTATAAAGAAGTGATTAAGGAAATTCGGAATAATTACAATAAGCAGATTAATATATTAGATTTTGTCGGTGAGAATGCCCTAGGTTTTATTCCAAAAAAACTAGATGTGATTGACTGTAGTTATCCAAAATTAGTGGTGTTCAGTATTCTTTGTAATTTGACGGAGAATGAAATAATAGAACTCGGGCAAGTATTAGCGAAAAGATACGATGGTTCACCGGAAGAGTTTGAGTTGAATGTTGGAGAAATCATAAAACTTCCTATCCATAGGAACATAATAGCATCATTATCGAATTATGAAATAACGGAATTGACTAATTATATTGAAATAAATGGCTTGAGGTGATTGATAATGGCAGTGTTTGTACTCAAAATAAAGTATTCTGATTAAA
>JAHDCE010000516.1 GCA_020630045.1 Saprospiraceae bacterium
GGTGGAATGGGGTGTGATATGTCATCCCTTCGGGATTTTTCTTTGGGGCTTTGGGCGTACCCATCCCGGTGGAATGGGGTGTGATATGTCATCCCTTCGGGATTTTTCTTTGGGGGCCTTGGGTGTACCCATCCCGGTGGAATGGGGTGTCATATGTCATCCTTTCTTCATCGATATTAAATTCGCTTTCCAAGAAAAAGAAATCAATAGTATATTTCCATAGAATACCCTAAGCCAAGTGATTAGGAATTCACCTCGTGAAATATGTTACTTTTAACCTTTTTTTGTATCTAAAAACTGTCACCTTCCTTAATTTTGCACACAATAAAATATTTAAAATTCAATCCAGAGGTTGCATGAGTCCAATTTTATTCCACATTTCGTTATCAATCTTCGCCGATGCTTTGACATCGTCTATGTATTTGCCTCATGAAGAACAGAAGTAACGCTATTTCACCCAATCATCAAAATTCAAACAGCTTATTAGAACCTGCTCTGCAAAGCATTTTAATTGATTAAAGGTATGAGAATATTAGTATATGGAATCCATTATCACCCTGATATCATCGGGATTCCTAAGTACACCGGGGAGATGTGTGAATGGTTTGCCTCAAGGGGGCACGACGTCGAAGTGATTACCGCAAAGCCTTTCTATCCAAATTGGAAAGTAGCGGATGCTTACAAGAAAAAAAGCTGGTTTACGGAGCAACGTAATGGGGTTACTGTAAACAGGAGCCCTTTTTATGTCCCTCAAAATCCATCTGCCGCGAAAAAAATCATACATGAAGCCTCCTTCGTGCTCTCTTCAATGAAATATTGGATTCAAAAACTTACAAAAAGATATGATGTAATCATTGGTGTTTGTCCGCCATTCCATATCGGATTTTTACCATTGGTTTACTCCAAGTTAAAATCCACCCCATTTATTTTCCATGTACAGGACTTACAAGTCGATATCGCACGTGACTTGGGCATGATTAAGAACAAGGCATTGCTGAGCCTATTATTCAGTTTGGAACGCTTCCTCTTTAAGCAAGCTACTTATGTGTCGACCATTAGCGAGGGCATGCGTAATAGAATTTTAAGTAAAGGCATATCCGCTGAAAACATGCTTCATTTCCCCAATTGGGTGGATGCCAACTTTATCACACCGCTTCCGGTTGAAGAATCACTACGTGAAGAACTCGGTTTTGCGCTTAGCGACAAAATCGTACTTTATTCAGGTAATTTAGGAGAAAAACAAGGTCTCGAAAATGTCATCGAAGTCGCAAAAAACCTTCAGTCCGACCCTTCCATAAAATTCGTATTTGTCGGCATGGGATCCGGAAAAAAAATGCTGGAAGAGAAAGTTGCGAATTACCGACTCGACAATGTATCCTTTTTTCCGCTTCAACCTTATGAAAAACTCTCCGCCCTGCTCGCTATGGCAGACGTTCATTTGGTCTTACAAAAAAGAGAAGCATCTGATTTGGTGATGCCTTCAAAATTGACCAGTATCCTAGCGGCCGGAGGTTGTGCCGTAATTACTGCAGACAAAGGGTCTTCTTTATTCGAAGTCATCGATCAAAACGATATGGGGCTACTTGTACCGACTGAAAACGCTGAAGCCCTTCAAAAAGGTATTACAAAAGCCTTGGTTTCAGATTTATCGAACTATCGAAAAAATGCTAGGGCGTATTCGCAAAAATACTTGGATAAAGACCAAATTTTAATGACACTTGAACAACAACTCATTCATTTGTTCGCTCCGAAAGAAAAAAAACAAACAGTTGAAAGTTAGCACATTGTAAACTAAACAATATTAAATTTTGAAAACATCTTTTGTTTTGACTCCGCTTCGCATCCTCGCCATGATAGCTGCGGCTATCAGGCTCCGGGCACCCATTGATTTCTAAATACTACAGCTATTTTTCGTCCCGTTGGTTCGGCTACGAAACTCAAAATGAGCTCCGCCTAGAAATCAAGCATTTACAACTAGTTTCATCAACCTCTTTTTAAACAACTTCATCAATTTCTCGAGTATTATCTTTAAATTTGCGGTCTTAAATCAATAAATTCATGAAAAAAGCATTAATAACCGGTGTTACGGGTCAGGACGGTGCCTACCTGTCGGAATTCCTCCTGAAAAAAGGATATGAAGTCCATGGTATCAAAAGAAGAAGTTCGCTCTTCAATACCGGTCGTATAGACCATTTATACCAAGCACCTTTTGTGAATGACAGAAACTTTATCCTCCACTACGGAGATTTGACAGATTCTACGAATATCATCCGAATCGTCCAGGAAGTACAACCTGATGAAATATATAATCTCGGTGCCATGTCTCATGTAAAAGTGAGCTTTAACACACCGGAATATACCGCCAATGTAGATGCAGTAGGTACGCTAAGGATCCTAGAAGCGGTGCGGCTTCTAGGGCTAAGTGAAAAAACTCGCGTCTATCAGGCGTCTACCTCTGAACTTTATGGATTAGTGCAGGAGGTTCCTCAGTCAGAGACAACGCCTTTTTATCCGCGTTCACCTTATGCCGTGGCCAAAATGTATGCTTACTGGATTACGGTTAATTATAGAGAAGCCTATAATATGTTTGCGGTAAACGGGATTTTATTTAATCATGAAAGTCCGCTAAGAGGTGAAACTTTCGTAACTCGAAAGATTACTCGCGCAGTCGCTAAAATTGCTCTTGGGCTTCAAAAACAATTATTTTTGGGCAACCTTGACGCCAAACGTGATTGGGGTCATGCAAAAGATTTCATCAAAGCCATGTGGTTGATGTTGCAACAAGATCAACCGGAAGATTATGTTATCGCAACAGGTATCACCACTTCCGTCCGTGACTTTGTCCGAATGGCATTTGAAGAAATTGGTGTTTCACTAGAATTTAAAGGTGAAGGCCTTAATGAAGTCGGATATGTTGCCGGTTGTAGTAATCCTGATGTACAGTTGGAAATCGGCAAAGCAGTAGTAGGGGTGAATCCTAACTATTTCAGACCAACAGAAGTCGACTTATTAATCGGTAATCCTTCGAAAGCGAAAACTCAACTGGGTTGGGAGCCTGTCTATGACTTGAAAATGATGGTCGGGGAAATGGTGAAGAGTGACTTAGAAATTTTCCGTCGGGAACAATTGCTAAAACAAGCCGAGATTACTGCCAAAAATGAAATAGGATAGGACGAAGTCGGAAGTTCAGAATCTTTTTAAAATAAGATTTTTGATTCGTTATAGAAAATGCTCAACATAACTTTGGTCATGTTGAGCATTTTCTATAATGAATAATAGGGGTATCTAAGGATACTTACCCTTAAATACTAATTAAAACAGATTGTAATATTTTTATTTCGGTTTCCTTGATTTATCCAACTCACATCAAGTCTATGGCCTTCGATTTAATGATCAATTTTACTATCGAATTTATTAAAATAAATTAAATACCTAATCTAATCATAATCCTCTG
>JAHDCE010000517.1 GCA_020630045.1 Saprospiraceae bacterium
GTCATCATCCCTTCCTTTCCAAGTATTTATAAAGCCTGTTCTCAAGTCAGTGATGGTTCCTGCAAGGTCATAAAGGCGAATTACCTTTTTGGCGCCTTTTGCGGACTCTTTCACTTCATTTCTAAACAATTGGACTTCAATAGGAATCGGTGGATTGTGCGGTTTAAAAAAGACATGGAGTCCCGCTTCTTCATTTACCAGTTCCCATACGGAACCCAAGCTTGCGGATATGGATTTGGTATTATTATCTATTTCAAAAGGAATATTGAACTGCTCGAATAATAGTTTATAGCAATCTAGGAGAATCAGTTCATATTCCAATCCTTTTCCTTCGACACAAGAGCGGAATTTCAATTCGATTTTTTCGTCGTCACGCTCTTGGTATCCTTTGGCACTGATGGCCAAGTAAACAACCGACATCCAGTGTTCCAAGTATTCGGATTGCATTCCGTCAAAATCATTGATAGCGAATCTGTAATATTCATTTAATTCTTCAAGGGCTTGTTCTTGTAAAAGAATATCCTTGAGCCTTTCCCGATAAGGTTTGGAGCTTCTATCCGCAAAATATGGATCCAAACCGCCACCTTTAAGCCTTAAAGGGATGGCCGGCCCGCCTTGGAAATTGTGTACTCGGACTCCTAGCAACATCCGGTTGAGTTTTTCTTTGGCGAGTTGGACTTCGCCCTTTAGATAATACTCGATCCAATTGCCATTGTCGGGTGTGTCATCATGTCCGTAGCTATCTGTAGAAATCAAGACGAAATCTTCTTCTTCATCTTCATCGTATTCGTTCAAATCCGCCTCGATGCCTTTGATGATGTTCAACAAGTTGCCGTAAAATCGTCCTAGGCTTTTTTCATTGGGTAAGTCCGGGATCCATGACCTGTCATTATCGGCTTCGACATTTAAGACGGTGATGTTGGGTTTCAATTTTCCGTCTTCCATGAAAATGTCCAAAATGACCGGGCTATCATTATCCGCTTGGAGTAATTGTTCCGCCGACAAGGCGGTCAAATCCCTTTCGATTTGGCGTTTCAAGGCCCGGCCACCCATTTGGGGGTCGAAACCTCTATTGGCGACCCATTCCAAGGCTTCCGCCGAAATATTGAGAACGGTCGTTCTCCTAAGAAACCCGTCCCGTTTTAATAATTCATTGATTTGGAGTCTTGCGATTCCTAAGATGTGTTCTTTTTGAAGGGGTTTGAAAATAACGATTTTATCGATTCTATTAACGAATTCGGGTCTGAAGCGACGTTCGACGGAGTTGCGATAAATGGCTTCGACATCAGAAATATCATTGCCCCATGAAATTCGGGAAGAGACTTCGGTCGCTCCGACATTCGAGGTCATTATGATGATGGTATTTGAAAAATCGACTGTTCGTCCGAGGCTATCTGTCAACCGGCCATCATCCAACACTTGGAGTAACAGGTCGTGGACTTTAGGGTGGGCTTTTTCAATTTCGTCTAATAGGACGATTCCGAAAGGATTGTACCTGACCTTACCGGTCAATTGACCTTCCGGATTGTAAACATCTCCGATCAAACGTGAGACTGCGGAGTCATCGATATATTCGTTCATATCGAATCTCATCAGGTCCTCTTCCCCATCCATCAGGTATCCGCTCAATACTTTGGCGGCTTGGGTTTTACCCACACCGGTAGGCCCGATAAATAGGAACGAGCCTTTGGGTTTGCTAGGGACATGCAACTTCGCCTTGATCATGTGAATCGTTTTAGCGAGTGCATCTACTGCGTCGTCTTGCCCCACTAGACCTTTGGAGATGGCTTCCCTGATTTCTCCGGGTTCAAAGACTTTATCATCATCGAAAATCCGTCGGGACAAGCCGCTCATCGCTTCGAATTCACCGGACACTTCGGGAACGTCAATCGGTCGGAATTTGTATTTGACCGCAAGTTGATTGAGCAAATTCATGACTCCTCCCGGTAAAGCTTTTTGCGAATAATAATTTCGATGAACGTTGAACAGTTTATTGACTGCATGGGCGGAAATTTCACAATTGAATTCCGCTTCCAGTATTTTCCGTCTTTGCAATACCATTTTGGCAGCCGTTTCCAAATCGGGTTCACGAAGTCTTATTACTCGAAACAAGTCGGCAAAACGGCGATCTTGTTCCTGAACGATTTTCCATTCTTCCGGTGTGGCGACGAGGATGACAGGAAGCAGTCGTTTTTCCAGATATGGTTTGAGGACATCGCTTAGGGTCATGTCGTTTTGGGAGGACTTCCCTATTCGCTGTAAAGCGACCGCATTATCAAATAACAAGATGTCTTTGGCACGGCGCAAGGGGGCTTTTTTAAAATCCTTGCTCCGCTCCAACGTGTATTTAATAATCGATTCAAATCGTTTTTGCCACATTCCGACAATGCTCATACCTGCAATGACCCGAGTGGGATCAATGTGCCATATTTTTTGTAGGAGGTAGCTGTCCTTGGCTTCATGCTTTTTTAAATAGCGGTAAAGACTTTCATGAATGATACTTTTTTTACCTGCTCCTTCAGGGCCGACAAGGGCGACCGGGGTGATATCCCCACTAAATAATAACCTTGAAAATTGATTGACCAATTCTTCTTGATACCAAGCACTGAGTAATTCGCTAGGAAATTTTCCATTTAGTTCGTATCCTACTTTTTCGATTTCTACACTTCCTGAAAAATCCTTGTTGCCACCAAACATGGCGAAAAAATCCAAGGTATTATCCGTTTCGAAAGCGTACCCTTGTTCTTCTAGTTTAACGGTACATTTGATGGAAGACGCGAACTCACCCTTGACAGCGGTATAACCGTCTATGTATACGTGTCCTCCTCCTTGGTTTTTGCGATAGGTTCTGAACAATTTGGTCATGGCTTCTATCACCCGTTTCCGGACTTGTAGTTTGCCCTTGGTGTCGGGGGGAAGCATGAACATGTAGTTGTTGTGGTTGGGTAGGCAAACAAAATTTTTGTCTTGAATTTTGAAAACGAAATAAGAAAATAAACCCTTGACGTGTTGTTTACCAATATCAAAACTGAATTTTTCTACACGAAACTTTTTGTCGGGATTGAATCTGTACCATAAGTAATGTGGGGCACTGTTCCGATTGAGGAAATAGTTTTGAAAATAATTCCTCATTTCCTTACGGAAACGGGATTCGGCTTTTTCGAAACGTCGGGCCGTAACTTGTGGATAGGAGTAAAATAAGGGTCTGATCCGATAGCCGGATTTACCATCCACTTTTTCCGGTCTAATTATCACCGGCACCTCGATTGTTACTTGATGCTTCATTGAGTTAAATCATATGGAAGGAAAAATGCATCGAATCCTAATTTCGCTAGTAATCTTCTAGGAAACAAAAACTCATTTTATCAAACCGTCCAAGTTCATTCGTCTTGATTTAGGGTGTGCAAGTTATGATTTTCATCAAAGGGATACAATTAATAAGTGAGAATTGTT
>JAHDCE010000518.1 GCA_020630045.1 Saprospiraceae bacterium
TTCCATGAGTTGCATTTCCTAATGACAATTCTTCTGCCGAGACAGTGAATTTGATGCTCATTGGGTAGTCTCCTCGTACATCCAAGTTTTCACGGTAGTAAGTGATGTATGCATTCTTGAAAGTCAATTCTTTCAATTTTGCATCTTCATCCGTTTTCTTGAATGTAATGGTTCCTTCAAAGGGTTTGAACTGGCTATTCACCATTGCTTCGATGACTGATGTGTCTTCTGTGGATTCAACCTCAAAGGTTACTTCGCCTCCATAAACGCCGGAAGCCGGGCGCCCCTTAGCGTCAATGCTACGAGTCAATTCGAAATTGCATGATAGGACGTCCATTTCCTTGCCGCCCATTGATAATGATGCTCTAAAAGACATAATTAAATGATTTAAAAGGTTTAAAAAGAAAAAGAAAGAAGAAAGAAAACCTTTCTCTATTTCAAAACAAACAAAAGTATCTTAGTCCATTGATTAACAACGGATAATATTCGATATAATTCTTCTAATAAACGACTGCTGAATTTAATTTCGGCAGTGAGTGATGGAATCGTTTTTCAAGGAAAACTTATCGCTGTGGCCAACGGTTTTCATGGATGGCATCACCCATTGAAAGTTCTTCGGCAGAAATAGTGAATTGGATGACCATAGGAGTTTTCCCATGCACATCTAAAGTTTCTTTGAAATAAACGATGTAAGCGTTTTTGAAGGAGAGTTCCTTCATCTTGGCATCTTCATCCCCTTTTTTGAAGATCACGGATCCGGAAAAGGGTTTGAATTGGCTATTGACCATTGCTTCTAAGACGGAAGTGTCCGCTGTGGATTCTACTTCTAGGGTCATACGTCCGCCATACAATCCGGAGGCGGGTCGCCCCTTGGAATCCGTATCACGGCTTAATTCATAGGTACAGAAAAGAACATCCAATGAGGAGTTCCCTAACTGTAGAGTTGCTCTAAAAGACATATTGTATTAGGTTTATTAAAAGAAAGAAAAAGAAGAAAAAACATAAAACCTATAAAAACAAAATCGCCCATCATTTTGGACACTTCAAATATATGGTCTTTTTTCGGAAAAACCAAATTTATCATGTCACTTTTTTCTTCTAAATCTATTTGATAATAATATACAAGAGCCAAAGCCAAAATAAAGATCAGGGGTAGACCTAAAATCTACCCCTGAAGCACCTTCAATTTTACGCTTGAGCGTATTCACTATTCCAATCTGGGTTAGGGCCATCGCCTTTGTGTCCATCTAGCTTGATGACAAAGCTTTTGGCCGGGAAGAATGGAGTGATATGGATATCCAAAAGAATCCTGTCTTTTTGATTTGGATCTTGTTCGATGCGTAGAACTTTGAATTTTTCAATCAAATTTCTAGGCCCTTGGATTCCGTCAAGGAACTTGACGATTTGACTACGCAAATCGGCTTCGGTTCTTGTGGTCCAATTTTCGAATGCGCGACGATTCAAGAAATCGAACAATACTTTGGTGATGTGGTCGAATACGCGAACCACCGAATAGGTTTGTAATCCGAGGTTGTCTCCATTGAAGAGCGTTTTGGCACTGAAGGCCATCACTTTGCTGTATTCGTTGACCATCGGAACGAGCCCCATTGATTCCATGTGGGAAATTTCGGATTTTTTGAGATCGAAACGAACTCCTGTAACTCCGTTCATTCCACCGAACTTTTTACCGGCCACCACTTGGGACATTAACGTGCTGTATATTTTACCAGCCAGTGCACCTGAAGGTGGAACGAAGAGATCTTCTTCCTCCCCTACCGCTTCGACTTTTTCCCGGCCTAGGAGCCAGTTGCATGTCATAATGGTATTTGCACGGTAAACATCACCACCTGTGTGATCCGCGTTAGCGAATACATCAACGACATCGTCGGGAGTACCCAAGTCTTTGAAGTCGGTTACCAACGCCACTTTATTATTGTGAGCGATTTTCGCCCATTTTTCCAAAATGGCGTTATTTTTCAAGTGACCGGGAATTACAAGTATTCCATAATTTTGACGTAAGTCAAGTCGGTCGAAGTTTTGCTTGATTTCATTGCTGATGTAATCAATGAAAAGCGGGTTGTCCAAATCACAAAGTTGTTCATGCGAGGCATTGATCACCGTGATGTTCTTCACCTTGTCGGATTCGCTGTTTTCATAAAATAAAGAAATCGAACGATAGGCTCTTTCCAATTCCTTGGTAGATTCTAGTGCCTTTTTGAGATTCTTGTTGAGGGTTTCTTCGGCGACTTCCGCTTTTTTTACGGATTCGTCGTGCATGGCTGCGATGTCTTGTCCGTTTTCCAAGAGGTCCAACCAGATATTCAACCTGTTTTCCAATTCGGTGCGTTGTCCTTCCCATTGTTCGTCTTCCAGGAAGATGTTTCTACGGGCTTTCCTTTTTGGGTTCAGGTTTGAAAATCCTTCGATGATGTTTTCCAAGAAAGAAAATCCACCATACTCAGCGAGTTGAGACAAAGATGCATATGAAGGAGAGGTTGTTTTTACTCCTTGTTTTTGTGTTTGCTTTTTAGCTTCCACTTTAGCTTTAGTATCCATGATATTATTGTTTTTGGTCGGGTATGGAACCCGTAAGTGATTCAGTTGTACAAAACCTACAATGTGTCAGTGTTGATGATTGAGTGTCGGTGAATATTTCAGTTGTTTTTCACGCGGTTGTTTTATACAATGAAAAAGTAATTTCTAATCGTTGAGCAACAGTCAAATAATAACTTTGCGATTTGAAAATCGACAACTTATTTTTTGGCTGTTACTGAGTAAAAAATATTACTCTTCGGTTTTTGCAGCATCCAATTCTACAAGAGCGTTTTTCAAAATTTCAATTACTGCTCCTTTTGTTTCCGGATCCTTGAGCGCTTTCATCAAAGCCCTGTTTGAACTCAGTTGTCGAGCGATTTGCTCGTACTGTTCTTTTTGGATAGAAACATCGTTCAAGAATTTACTTTTTTTCGTAATCGCCTTAGGACTAAAATCACCAAGGTTTTCGAATTTTAATTCTTCTTTCGACTCTTGTCCGTCTTCTGTTTCGAATGCGACTTTAGCAGAAGGTTTAAAGTGATTGAAAACTTCTTTGGGAGTCGTCAAACCATAAACAGCTTCCGGTGTGAAAGGCGCTTCTTGAGTAAGTTGTTGAGTGAAGATTGTTCGGTTTGCCGGGATGTCGGCAATGGATTCTGAAGCGTCAACTTTCACTTCGTTTCCACCGATTCCATACTTGTACATTGACATAGTTACTGTGTTAAAAAATTAAAAAATGTAATTAGAACATCATCTGCTGTCCGACTTTTCGAACAGGTAAATAATTTTATTTGAATTTATGTCGCCTGAAAAAAAGGAAGATGGCGAGTATCCACATTTCGACCAATACGAACATGGAAAACCACCATAGATTCCATTCAGGCAATTGAGAAAGCGGTGATCCGTCGGAACGGGCC
>JAHDCE010000519.1 GCA_020630045.1 Saprospiraceae bacterium
ATTATGTTCACAATTGCGGCATCATTCATCATTTTTGGAATCTTGTTGTTCTAATGAAAGAGACCTAAAGAGAGTTTCTATTTTGCAAATAACCGTTTAAAAGCACATGTGTGAAAAATATAAGCCGCCCCCGCGTCAGTCAAGGGATTTTGGTCGGATTGGTCATTGGGTTCACGATGAGCGCCGACGATGATATGATTACAATTCACAGAAACGGTAAATCCGAATTCGGCACCATCTTTTTTGTCTGAGGCCGTTAGTTTTTGTGTTTGCCCCCAAACTCCGGTGTCCATCGGGCGAAAAAATACATAAGCCCCACCTTTCCTTAAATCGTTTTGATAAGCACCGATGACAGCAAGGCTATCGCTTACAGAAACCGAGTAACCAAAAAGAGCATTTTCTTCCCGGTCAGAAGCGGTCGCCTTCTTGACTTGTGCCCAAGAACCGGGAGCTAAACGTTCAAAAAAATAAGCGGAACCGGTATTTTCAATGGAGTTGTTTCCGAATTCATCATGGTTTTCATCATAAGCACCGACTAGTGCCGTGTTGCCCGAAATGGATACGGAAAATCCGAAATTATCTTGGATGCCACGATCTCCCGCTACGATTTTTTGGACTTCTACCCAAAGACCGGACGCAGCCTTTTCGAAAATATAAGCCGATCCCGAACCGGTTAGAAACGAACCCCCTGAAGCGTCATGGTCGTCTCCTCTAGCTCCTACTATAATATAGTCGCCATCGATACAAACAGAAAAGCCGAAACTGTCATAAGCCTCTCGGTCGGACGCGACTAACTTTTGTAATTGAACCCATGCTCCACTGGGTTTTCGCTCGAAAATATACACGGATCCGGCACCATTGACGGTATTGGCTCCTGTTTCGTCTTCGCTATCGCGATAAGCACCAACCACAGCATAATTTCCACTGATGCTAACGGATTGCCCGAAGAAATCGAAATTGGCCCTGTCGCCAGCTACAAGGCGAGCGATTTCTACCCAATTCCCCGCAGGAAATCTTCGAAATACATAGGCGGCACCAGGGCCGACCGAGTTGGCATTTACGTCATTTTCCTGATTTGCACCAACTATGATTAAGTCGTCGTCTATATCTACCGAAGCACCAAATTGGTCTTGTGTGGTTCGGTCAGAAGCAACGATTTTTTGTACTTGACTCCACGTGTTAGCAGGTCCTCGAGCCAAAATATATGCCGACCCGGCATCGGTGCGAGTAATCGTGGCATTTTTATTTTCGTCCTCCCTGATAGCGCCGACTACTGCAAAGTCTCGACCCATCGCAACTGAAAAACCATACAAGTCGAAATTGCCCCGGTCATTTGCTACGGCTTTAGTCGTTTCCGTAAAAACTTGGGCCGTTGAAGGAAAGGCCGAGGTGAAAAATAAGAATAGACCAATGAAGCACAAGAGGTGGTTCATGCGAATGTGTTTAATCGTTTGTGTAGTATAACGACAAACATCATATCTACCGCTGTCTGGTGTAGAATGGATGAAAAGCCTGAAAAGCTTCAACGAATCAAAGAAAGTCTTGAAATACAATTTTGGTATTAATTGATTTAATGCACTGATATATAGCCTGATTGAGTTTCACGTGAAATTAGGGAAAAATAACATCAATTTGACGTATGTGTAGGGATTCCGCCACTATTGTTTTGGGACGAATTTCTTATTTCGTATCTTTGTTGATGTCGAATAAGTACACTGTAAACAAAGTAAGTTAAAGAATTGGGGACAAGATTTTGTCATGAATCAATGAGCGCTCGGAGCCTGATAGCCGTAGCTATCATGGCGAGAACGTGAAGCGGAGTCAGGGCAAAAGATGTTTTCAAAATTTAATATTATTTTGTTTACAGTGTACTTAGAAAACACGTTTGACAAATAGTATGCTGCACAAGATGTTGTAAACAAGGGCATTTTTACACAAAATAAGAATATTCAATTGGGGAATTTTATTGTATCGGCAAGGAAGTATCGACCGCTCAAATTTGATGATGTCGTGGGACAGGAACATGTGTCCCAGACATTGAAAAACGCATTGCGTAACGATCACCTTGCACACGCCTTTTTGTTTTGCGGCCCTAGGGGGGTGGGGAAGACAACTTGTGCCAGAATACTAGCAAAAGTGTTGAATTGTGAAAACTTGACAAGTGAACACGAACCTTGTAACGAATGTTCTTCTTGCGATTCGTTTAACAAAAATGCATCCTTCAACATTACCGAACTTGATGCGGCTTCCAATAATAGTGTAGAGCATATTCGAGCACTGATTGAACAAGTAAGGTTTCGGCCCCAACAAGGAGACTACAAAGTGTTTATCATTGATGAGGTTCATATGTTGTCTCAACAAGCATTCAACGCCTTCTTAAAAACATTGGAAGAACCTCCATCATATGCCATTTTCATTTTGGCAACTACCGAAAAACATAAAATAATCCCGACCATACTTTCAAGATGTCAAATATTTGATTTCAAGAGAATACAAATTCATGATATGGTTGGCCATCTGCAAAGTATTTGTCAAGAAGAGAATATCACCGCCGAACCGGACGCCTTGCACATCATTGCACAAAAAGCGGATGGAGCGCTTCGCGACGCCCTGTCCATTTTTGATCGTATCGTAAGTTTTAGCAACGACCGGATTACATACGAAGATGTTATCACGAATTTAAATGTCCTTGATTATGATTATTATTTTAAAATAATCGACAGCGTATTGTTATCCGACGTATCCAATGTCCTGTTAATGTTTGATGATATACTGAGAAAAGGATTTGATGGAGAGGTCTTTTTAAATGGATTGGCAGAACATCTTAGGAACTTACTGGTGTGCAAAGATGAACGTAGTGCCGGTTTACTTGAGGCAGGTGAAGCCCTCCAAAAACGATACAAGTCACAAGCAGCATTGTCTCCGCAGTCCATTTTGTTATCCGGCCTAAATATTTTGAATGAATGTGATGTTCAATATAAGACAGCAAGGAATAAAAGATTGCATGTCGAAATGGCACTAGTGAAGTTGTGTCACATCCGCCAAACGGTAGAAGCTGCGATTCAACAACCTGCATTAGAAAAAAAAACTCCTGACCTAACTACTCCGACGGATACGAACCCTGAAACAGGGAAAAAAAGTACGCCGAATAAATCCAATGTAAGACCACTGGAAACGGATATGCTTCCCAAAAAGGACGAAGCAATTGTGAAATTTGCAACAGGGTCGTTTAAAAATTTAAAAATCGGATCATTAAAATCCATCGAACAAGAAGTTCAATCACAACAAGACGACCAACCTGCCAGTTCTGATCCTCCGACAACCGAACAAATACGGGAAGCTTGGGAACAGTATACGAAAGACGTAACTTCACCCGCAGTTAAAAATCAATTAAACAGGGCCGAACTGTTAATCCAAGGAGGC
>JAHDCE010000520.1 GCA_020630045.1 Saprospiraceae bacterium
GCTACGAACGACGAGAGGATTATAAAAAATCCAGTTTTTATTTTAAAAAAAATATAGCCATACTCAACGAAGGGCTTGGCTCTAATCCCCATGAAGAAGAGCTGGCAAAAATGGAAGCCCTGTTTCAAAACCAACAAAAATCAGCGGCATTGGACAAGCTTCAAATTCAATATAACGAAGAAGTCATCAAGCGACAACGCATGTATGTTTTCTTGATAGGATTATTGGCCCTCTTGCTATTGAGCATAGCCATAGCGAGGATGATTTTTTATCGGATAAAAATTCGTCAGATGGAGAAGTATGATCATTTGCGGACTAAACTCACCAACGATTTACATGACAATATCGGTAGCTCGCTGAACCAAATCAAGATGTTGGCCAATAGGCTTACACAAAAGCAACGCGTACCCAATCCGAAAAAAGCACACCAAGAAGTGTCTAGGATAAAGTCAATCAGCAATGATTTGATCGGCAACATGTATGATCTCATCTGGTCTATAGATAAAGACAAAGAACAAATAGAAGACCTCTTGAATCATATGAGGGATTTGGCCAGCAATGTTTTCAGTCCTTTAGAACTACCTTTTAGAATCAAAATACACGCAGATGATAAACATCGAAAGATTTCCATTGATGCCGAACTAAAAAACAATATTTACGCTATTTACAAGGAAGCCATTAATAATATTGTTAAACATACTCGCCCTGAAGATGTACAAATATTTGTGAATGTAATCAATAATAAGTTAAATTTGAGTATCCGGAATGATAAAAAAGAAATTTTAGATAATAAATTTTCTAACAAAAAAGGATTGAGAAGTATGGCCGAAAGAGCACAGGATATTGGAGGAACTTTAGATATTGACAACAACGAAAATATGTTTATTGTTAACTTTCAAGTAGCACTTACATGAGTATTAGAGTCGGTATTTTAGAAGACGACACATATGTCTTAGAAGAATTATCGGACATCATTAAAGCTTCAGACAAGCTGGAATATGTCATGGCCGCGAGTTCGGCAGAACAGTTTTTAAAATATTTTTCAGAAAAAACAGCACTCGATATTCTACTTACGGATATAGGGCTACCTGGTATGTCGGGGATAGAGGCGATTATTAAAATTAAAAATATAAGCCCCGATTTGGAAATCATCGTATTAAGCTCCTTCCATGATAACGACACTATTTTTAAGGCACTCCGCGCAGGTGCTACCGGATACTTATTGAAAGACGCGAGCTATGATGAGATTGAACTAAAATTGATAGAAGCCCATAATGGTAAGCCGGCCTTATCTCCTGCGATTGCCAGCCGGATGATTAGTTATTTTAATGCCGCTCAGATTAAGGAAAATGATTATCAACTCAGCAAAAGAGAACAGCAAGTACTTCATCTTTTAATTGAGGGATTGAGCTACAAATTGATTGCTGGAGAATTAGATATTTCTACGGATGGTGTTCGATATCACGTTAAGAAGATTTATAAAAAATTGCATATCAACTCCCGGCCGGAATTGATGAAGATGTATATGGATGGGCGGTTGTGAGATTCAGATTGATGCTTTATCTAGTGCCCTCAAAAAAAGGAGCCGTGCTTTCAAGGTTTCCATTTCATTTTGGTAAACTTTCTCAAGCAACCACTTCGTAGCCACACTTATTTCAACATTTGGATAATAATGATCTCTAGCAAAGTGGACAAATTTCATCAATAAAAAAGCGTTGAACCACTGGAAGAAACGGTTTCTAAAATTGCGGAGATTGGTACTGTTTCTTTCAATTTCTAACAATTTATTTTCAAAATTGGATTTCATCAAAAATGTCCTTATGGAGACAGGCAAGGTTCCGAGAAAAACTTCGAGCCGTTCTTGCTTTATTGTAAAAAGTTCATCTACTTTTTGCAGGAAAATTTTTAGGTCTTCAAAACATTGTGGGGCGTAGGTTTTGAAAGTATCTTGTTGTTGCAAAATTTCTCCAACGGCTTTTCCTGTACCAAAAGGCACACGGTCGGATATTCTAGGAGAAGGATACACCATTGTATCTTTGATTTCGGAATGTTTCCCTATCGCCGTAAATTTATGGATAAAGTAAAAGTCCTCCCCTGCTTTCCTCCGATTCATACCACCCTGCTTTTGGTAAGCATCGCAACGAACAGCCATCGAGGAACCGATGGTCTGTACAGCATGGGGGAAGCCTGCATATTTCTGGGCATGTATAAAATATCGGAGATGCAATTCATACAATAAAATGGCTTGGTAAACTTCTGGAACAAATTCATCCCCTGCTAATGGATGTTCAAAAGGAATACCCGCCGCTTGTGTATCGGGGTTATCCCTAAAATGTTTTTCAATAGCCATGAAGTAACCTTCCCTACATTTGCTGTCCGCATCGAAGCAAACAATAACACCATTTGCACGATTGATAGCTTCTAGGCGACGCACGGCCTCATCCATGCCTATTTTTCTAGCGAGGCCAACACCTGCATGTTTTTTGGGTAGATTTTTTTGATATAAAATATGAAATTGAAGTTGTGCCGTATTATTTCCTTTCGCCCAAAGATTCGCCTCCTCGAAGCTTTGTTGGTTTTGTGCTTTAATTTCCGCAGTTGTATTTTCTGCATCATTAATTAGGACAATGACCTCCACCGCGAAATTTTCGATTTTACATTTTTTTAAAGCGTCTAAACTTTGCAACAGTGTGCTTTCACTATAGCAAGGAATGACGACAACAAGAGACAATGCCGGATGGGGACTTGTTGCGATCAGTTTTGGATAGCGACTTTGTTTTTGTAGGTAAGGTGTCAATGCATAGTATTTTATAAAAAACCTCAAGTTACGAATCCTGTTTGAATTGCTCCTTAGGACGAAATATTTTTTATAAAAAACGTAGTGTCGCAATGTATTGCAACGCTACGTTTTTTCAAAAATAGACACTACATAAATTTATATCAAACTTACATACTACAGCCTATTCACAATAAATTTCTTAGATAATTTTTCACCATTTTGTTCTAGTAAAATCATGTACATGCCTGCCTGAAGATGGCTTACCTCAAAATCAAATCCTCCATCCTTATCTTCAATACTTGTCTCCTCGATAACCTTTCCAAATAAATTAACTACTGTAATTTTGATGTTGCTATCTTCAGTAAGATTCGATGCGGAGTTAGCCCCAAAAGCATATTCAACCGTAATAAAGTCGGCAGCCGGACTCGGGTATACACTCATGTCTTTCTGAGCACCAATCAATCTAGTAGGCACACCGGCCGCAAACGATGATGAAGCGGCATCGCTGGTACCGTTTGCACAATTGGCCACAACTGTCCAAGTATAGTTATTCCCAGTTGTCAAACGAGAATAATCAATAGAAATGTCCGTAGTGGTTCTTGGCGAAGTACCGGAAAGTGTTACCGTATAGCTTGTTGCACCAC
>JAHDCE010000521.1 GCA_020630045.1 Saprospiraceae bacterium
GCGCACAGCTTGGAAAAGTTCATGACACCATTTTGAATAAACAAGTCAAACAACCGATGCAAGGTATCATCCGAGGTGTCGGCGTGTATCAGATACAGCCCCCCTCGTTTGAATTTCTTAACCAACTTCAAAGCGAACCTTTCAATGAATTCTACTGGAACTAAATCCGCCATCCGACCCAAAACATTGACCAAAGAATATTCCTCATAATCTCCCGACCACAATTTGTTCAAGGCGAAAGTGGACTCTATGACCGGCCTCCATTCCGGCATTCGGGGAAGTAATTCTATTTTAAGAACCGCACGCATTTTTTCATGCTGTGTGGTTTTCATCAAGACCAATAAATCCTCCAGTGTATCTTCGTGTAGTCCTCCATTACGAATAATTCCCAATCCTATTTCAATATTGGTTTCGTCCTTGGATTCTAACAAGGTCATTAAGTTTTTTCCCATCAGGGTTTCTTGGTCGGCTTTCAACTCCTCCATATACCTAGGGAAACGTTTCTGGAAAACACGTACGAATTGGGTTTCAAAAAAGAACTTCAAATCCGAGTCTTTTTCCAATACATCCACGCGTCCCAAGTGGTAATCTCCTTGCATAAGATGTGTAACTTCAGCACTAAAACCATCAGCCACCTGAATGCCCATTTTTTGGAACATATCTTTCAGTTCCTCCCTGGATTTTTGAAACTTCCCCGTCATCCAAACACAAGAAGAAACCGATAAGGTATCCAAGGCACCGGAGGCTTCACTAATACGCTCTAGTCTGGACAAGACCACCAAGCGGAGATGCGGGCTTTTGAGTTTTAGCAATTCGAATAATACGCCTGTGGAAGCTTCGGGTAAATTCTTGAAATGCCCTTCGGTTTCCGCTAGATAAACAAGTGTTTTTTTCCATTTATCCGGCAGGGTCGACTTATGCAATTGTCGACCGAAAAATTGGGGATTCAATCCCAGGTTCTTTGTAGTTCTCAATGTAGATGAATATTTATGGGAGCGATTAAACACTGCCGGAGCGATAAAAGAAAACGGATGGTTCTGGTCTTGGGGTAAATTGCAATACAAAGGAAAGTTTTCGTTCTCTCCTTCAAAATCGACGAAGCCCAATTCTCTCCAATCCAATTGGCTTCCTTCTAAGCTAAGGTATTTCCAACGATTGTCCCACCACTTTCCTTCCGGGAAATGTAGGATGGGGTTGCCCTCAAGATTGATCTTCCTTAAGTTCGGGAATTTTTTGAGATTTTCGGGAAACCGAGTCAAAGAACAGTGCCTTAAATCAAGCGTACGTAATGCTTTGCATTCTCCGATGTTATCAGGCCATTCCTTTGAATGGCAGTGGTTGATTTTGACATGCTTCAATTTGGGATGGTTTCCCATCATCGGGAAATCCGGCATTTCACTATGTATAATCCGCAACTCAAACAGGTCTTTGAGATGGGACAGCTCGATTCGTTCACCTCCGGTATCTAATTGAAAAGCCCTGAAATACCGTAGCGAAGACGGAAGCGAATCGGGTGTGCAAAGCCCGGTAATTTTGAATCGCTCTCCACTGTCTTTGGGAATATTCAATGATTCCATCCAACGATTCCCTGTTTCGGAACGTGATATTTTGATTTCGGATTTGCCCAATACCACGATGCTCAGTTTTTTGCATTTTGACAACTTCGGCATCGGTCCTGAAGAAGACGTGAAGCTGGCTGCTTCCATATCCCTAAATTTTTCGAGTTCCCAGTCTATATCTAAGGACATATTGTTAACTAACAGGTCTTTGACTCGAAGATCAGTTAAATTTCCCGAAAGGAATCGCAAAGATTTACATCCGTCTAATTTGAAATGACTGATGCCATTTTTGGCAACTCGGATGCTTTTAGGTACATGGATATGTTCGAGTTGTTCATCTGAGATAGTAAGTGTTCCCAACTGCTTAATCCGTAACAAATTTTCCGGCAACTCCCTCGTTCCAATCGCCTTAATGTTCAAATTAAAACTCCAAGTATTAAAGCCCTCATCATCGAATGGGAATGAAATCAATTCCCGGCAATTCAATGTCAATGATTGAAGGCGTTTGATTTTGAAAATACTCTTGGGGATTTCTTTGATTCGGGGCATATTGAGTATTAGGCTCAATAAATCCAAATTCTTTCTCGAAAAGAATTTATCCAATTTTTTTGCACTGCGGGTTCCATCCTCAATGACAATCCGCTTGTCGAACGGTTTTAAACTAATGGTATCAATATCGTAGAAAGTAGGATGCAATGCGAAAGGATATGTATTTTTGAATCATCCGGTTACCGGAGATAAAGTTACTAAATTCAAAATGATTGAAATCCCAAAAGAAAAACAAGTATTAGCGGGATACCGATTCATCGATCTGTTTGCGGGTATCGGCGGCTTCCATTATGCTTTATCCTCTTTTGGCGCCGAGTGCGTATTCGCTTCCGAAGTCGATAAGCACGCTGCTCAGGTATATTATAACAATCATGGCTTGAAACCCCAAGGAGACATCACGAAAATAGTCGCGGCGGATATTCCCGATCACGACATTTTGTGCGGAGGCTTCCCTTGTCAAGCCTTTTCCATTTCAGGAAAACAACGTGGATTCGAGGATACACGAGGAACGTTGTTTTTCGATATCGCCCGTATCACACAACACCATCGTCCGAAGATATTGTTCCTAGAAAATGTAAAGAATTTCGTCCGCCATGACGATGGCAACACATTGGCGACCGTCATGGCGACACTTCAAGAATTGGGTTACCATGTATTCTATCAAATTTTGAATACGAGTAGATTCGGATTGCCCCAAAATCGCGAACGCGTGTATATCGTAGCTTTTCTGACATCCCATTTCGAATCGGTTTCTTTTTCATTCCCGGAAGGAAAAATCGACTCTCACCTTACCGAGATTTTAGAAGATTCCCCCCAAGCAAAAATCATTGAACGTGATGATATATTTTTTCATAAAAATTTTAAATTGTCTTACGACAAAAAAGGCACTCCCCAGTGGCCGAATCGCCCCATACAAATCGGACGGGTCAACAAAGGGGGGCAGGGAGAACGCATCTATCATCCACAAGGCCATGCCGTGACATTGTCCGCATATGGCGGGGGTGTCGGCGCTAAAACCGGCTTGTATCATATTAACGGCCAAGTCCGCAAATTATCCCCTAGGGAATGCGCACGCTTACAAGGATTTCCGGAACACTTCAAACCCGACGAAAAACCCAATCAAGCTTACAAACAATTCGGCAATAGTGTCTCAGTCAATGTACTGCAATATATTTTGGAAATGATGAATATCCCTAAATAGGAACCGCCATTCAGATGGAAAAAGTTTGCAAATAAGTGCCTGGTCAAAAGTAATCGAATAATGATTTTCATGGGTATTTTTGTTTTAGTCGAGGGAAGC
>JAHDCE010000522.1 GCA_020630045.1 Saprospiraceae bacterium
ATGATTTTATCCGGATCGGCGGTGCTTTGCCCACCTGCTTGCGATAAATGACGAGAACCGTCATTCGTCAACCAAGATTCCTTGTAGCTTTCATTGGTAGAGGCATCCGTTACACTACCAATGGTAAAATAATCCGCTTGTGCCCGTTGGTCATCAATGTCCAAGATGAAATATCCCTTTTCCGTAAGGTTGACATATTTGACATGATCGTTGCTGGATGTAACGACGAATTCACCACCCGGAATTGGAAGTCCAGGAGAGGTGACACTGGTTGTGACGAATTCGACGCCGGCAGAATTGGCTCCGGTATCCGGATTATAGGAACTACGCGGAAGGTCGTTCGCCCAAGCCGTATGGATATCGCCGGTCAATACCACCATGTTGGAGATGTTATTGGATAAAACATGGTTCCATAAGTTATTCCGCTCTGCGGAATAACCGTCCCATTGGTCCGCATTGATCGGAGTGCCGAAAATTTCTAATGGCGCCATCATCACTTGGTTGCCCAAGACATTCCACTTGGCGGTGGATGCATCCAAACTACTGGTTAGCCAGTTGTATTGATCGGCTCCTAAAATGGTACGGTTTGGATCTGTATTGCCGACACCATCTTGTTCGTCTCTTCCGTACAAACGAGTGTCGAGCATATAGATGTCTACAAGGTCTCCATAGTTTAACTTTCTATAGATGCGTTCTTGGTCAGTCACGTCCGGTTTGCGGAAAGGCATCCATTCGTGATAAGCCTGTATGGCATTGCCTTTACGTTCGAACCAATCACCTTCACCATCAGCGGGATTGTGGTTTTCGGCACCACCGAACCAAGCATCGTTAGCGGATTCGTGGTCGTCCCAGGTAGCGATGACGGGGTATTGTTGGTGGAGTTTCATCAATTGCGGATCGAGTTTGTAATATGAATGTCTCATTCGATAATCCGACAAAGTGATGATTTCGGTCGAAGGTTCTAATTCGCGGACATCACCATATTCACCATCCGCGTATTCGTAGATATAATCTCCTAGGTGGATGACTGCGTCAATATCGTTCCTGTCCACTATTTTTTCATATACATGGAAATAACCGAAAGCGAAGTTGGAACAGGAAACAACGGCGAAGCGCAAGTCGTCCGCATCCGATCCGCTAGGAGCCGTTTTGGTTCTTCCTCTAAGCGAGTAAGCGTCATGACTCAAAAACTCATAGTAATAAGTGGTGTAGGAATCAAGGCCGGTAATATCCAACTTTACGGTGAAATCGGACATGGCGTCGGTGGTCACCCATCCTTCCGCTACGATGTCGGTCATGCCGGTATCGCGGGCCACTTGGTATCTGACAGTCGCTTCCAGAGAATCAGTGGTCACACGCGTCCAGATCATGACGGAATTCGGGCTGGGGTCACCGGAGGCGACACCATGATAAAACGGTGCGAGTTCTTCATCCACGCGGAAACGTTCAGGATGATAGAATTCATCGCCCGGATCTTCGTGGTCATGGTCATGTTTGTGTTGAGCGAAAACGCTGCCGATTAAACCGAAAAGTAATAAGAAGGAAAGTAAATATCTCATGATAAATTTGGTTAGGAAATGATTTGGAATTGGTGATGACAAACGCATTATTTATATAAATTATTTGGTGGGGACTTTACAACAAAGTTAAACAATGATTGAGACTGTCCCGCCAATGTGGGATGTCCAATGTGTAAGTTTTTTTGATTTTTGCTTTATCCAAGACAGAATAATGGGGTCTAGGGGCCGGAGTGGGGTATTCGCTGCTAGGAATCGGGTTGATTTTGCAATCGATCTTCTTGATGTCGAATATCGCTTTGGCGAAATCGTACCAAGAACAAATGCCTTCATTGCTGTAGTTGAAGACTCCGAATTGGAGTTCGTTTTCCTGTCTTATTATTTTGAGAATGGCTTTCGCCAAATCCAGGGTATAAGTCGGTGCTCCTATCTGATCCGAAACGATGTTCAGGCTGTCCCGTTCACGTCCTAGGCGGAGCATAGTTTTTACAAAGTTATTCCCGTAAGGGGAATACACCCAAGAAGCCCGGAGAATGATGGTCTTGGGATTAACGCTTAACGCTTGAAGGTCGCCTTCCAATTTGGTGCGGGCATAGTGCCCTGTCGGGGTGGTGGGGTCGGTTTCCCGTAAGGGTCGGTTGATTGTATTGTGATAAACATAGTCGGATGAAATATGGATGAAAATTCCATTATTCTCCTGGGCCACTTCCGCTAAATGCCGAACGGCTAGGGCATTGATTGCCCTGGCGGTCGTTCGTTCTGATTCTGCTTTGTCTACGGCTGTATATGCGGCGCAGTTGATACAATGGGTGAATTTATATTTTCTGAATATGGCGTTGATCGCTTCTTTGTCCGTGATGTCCAAATCTTCCTTGTCCGTATAAATATAATTGTCGGAATCCGCTTTTGTAAGTTCCCGTAGGGTTTGTCCCAATTGCCCGTTCGCACCAGTGATGAGTATCATCTTTTTCCGTAAAGTTACGACATGGAATTCAAATATTGACCTATGGATTACATCGTCGCCATCGCGATAGTGACCATGCTGATATTGACACCTTCCGCTTCTAGCAAATTTAAGGCACAAGCTTCCAGCGTGGCACCGGTAGTCAGCACGTCATCTACTAGGAGGATGTGTTGTCCTTTTAGTTGTTCGGGTCGGTGGACTTGAAATGCGGTGTTTACGTTTTCTATTCTTTCCAGTCGGTTTTTCCGGGTTTGTGAACGGGTGAATTCCTTCCGGGAAAGGATATTCGTAGCGACGGGTACTCCTAGTGATTCTGAAAGTCCTTTGGCGAAATATTCACTTTGGTTGTAACCTCTTTGATATTGTTTTTTAGGGTGGAGGGGTACCGGAACGATGAGGTTGATATTCGGAAAATGCGGGGATTGAATGAGTTTTTTGCCATATTCTTTTCCGATGATGTTCCCGAGTTCTTTTTTGTCTTTGTATTTGAATTGGAACATGAGTTCTTGGGTACGACTTCCTTGGTAAAAATAGTAATAAGCCGCTCCGAATCGGAGGGGAATCCGGCCATAAAAACGATCGGTGAAATCGTTTTCGGGTGATTGGTGGAATTCGGTTTTGGGCAATTTGAGTTGGCAACTCAGACAAAGTGGTTCATCCCTGAGTGGAAGGCTACTTTGGCAGACCAAGCAAACATTGGGGAAGAATAGGGATACGAAATCTTTGAAATACTTGTCAGGTAGATTCATGATGGGTTTCTATTAAAAAAGATAAGGATGTGAAAAGCCATTTCGCCGGAAGGCGAGTAAAAGGTATGGCGAATAATAGGGATGAAGAGGAATCGGAACGGGTGTCCGATTCAAGGGTCTAGCTTGAATAGAATTCATTGTAGGTGATTTTTACTTGGAATAAATATACGGTGACTTA
>JAHDCE010000523.1 GCA_020630045.1 Saprospiraceae bacterium
GGACGGAGCGGGTAACACCTCATCCTGTACCGCGATAGTAACGGTGGAAGACAACTTGGGTGCATGTTTCACCGATCCTTGTATGTTTGATACAGAACCGCCAATGGTGATGTGTAATGATATTACAGTTAATATTGATCCTGCAACAGGAAATGCTACGATAGATCCAACCATGGTAGCTGTTTGGGAGGATAACTGTGAAATCATGGGAGTAGAATTGGACAATGACTTGTTCGATTGTACAATGCTTGGAGCCAATATGGTTACGGTAACTGTTTGGGATGGAATGGGTAATACCTCATCTTGTACTGCAAATGTAACAGTATTAGATCCGATAGGAGTATGTGCTCCTAATTGTAATGCTCCTACAGGAGTCGCACATTTCAGCAATTCAATGCAAAGAGTAACCTTCACTTGGGATCCGGACTTGAATGCGGATAAGTATCAGATTCGTTGGAGACCATTAGGTGCCGTGATATTGGAAATGCTCTGGGTAATGATTACAAGTCAATCTTCCCATTAACTGGTGGTGCGACATATCAATATGGTGTTCGTAAATTGTGTATTGCAGAAGGAATGTGGTCTCCATATTCTACAACGCAAACCTTCACGCAGCCGTTATGCTTGGCACCGACTCAGTTGATGTTCTCTAAATATTCAAATGGAGATCATAAGATAGAGTGGACAGGAGCAAGCTTGTTCATCAAGTATCAAGTTCGTTATCGTGAGCTGGGCACTTCTGCTTGGACGACCGTAGGTACGACACCGGGACTTAATCATAAGCGATTGCCTGCATCCGCTATGGAGGATGGAATCACTTATGAGGTTCGTGTCCGTACGCTTTGTAATACGGCTAGTCCGACCAGCAAGAATGTTTGGTCATACTATTCACCATATTACAATTATACACCACAGCCTGCTAGGTTGGGTCAACGTCAACCGGCACTTGTGTCTCAGGCATTGTATCCGAATCCGGCAAGCAAGTTCGTATATGTCAACCTTGCGGGAGATATGGATGAGTACATGGATGTCGAGGTAGTTGATTTACAAGGCAAGACCATGAGACGAATGAATGGAATGGGCGGCGAAGTTGTCCAAATCCATATCAATGATCTACCGAATGGTGTTTATGTCGTTCGTGTCAGTAATGGCAAAACGCAGCAAAACTACAAGTTCGTTAAGCAATAGTAAGGCGAATTGTAAATAGTAAATCGGGGCTGTCTCATCACGAGGCAGCCCCTTTTTAGTTTTTTCTTTTTGGAAAATGAAACCCGGTGTTAGGCTTTTCTGACCAAGCGGTTCGCTGGTGTAGGTATATCGCTTTTGTCAACTACAAAACATCTTCAACGTTGGAGAGAAGTACAGATATCGACAAAATTGTTAATCATCGTAAATGTTTCTTCCTTGCGTTCAAACATGCCCATATGTCCGGTATTTTCTAGGATATGAATATCTGCGATTTTGGGAAGAATGGTTTGTTCTACAGCTTTTCCTGCCGGAACTGCAATGTCCGTTTTGCCAATGATGAATTGAATCGGAATTTGGGCATTAACAAGGGTGGGGCAGTGGTCTTTTCGATTTTTCATGGCCGTATTGGCGGCAGCTACGTTCTCGGGGGGCGTGGATTCCATCCAATGTTTTATCAAAGAAAGGATGGAGTCTTTATCATTAAAAGCATCATCAAAAAAGCCATTGAACATCTGATGGGCGAATGTCGGACTTCCATGTTTCAATACAAATTCGTTGGCCCGATTCCGACGTTGTTTCACTTCTTCAGCATCAGCATATGGATGAGAATGGAAAAGAGAAAGCCCAAGAAGGTATTCCGGGAAACCGGCAAGGACTTCAAGTCCTACATAACCACCCATTGAGTGACCGACAAGAATGCTTTTTTTGATGTTTTCGGCTTGCCATACGGACTTGACCGCCTCCGCCATTTTTCGAATGGACAGTTGCTCTGGCATGCCCGACCCTCCAAACCCGGGAAGGTTGATGGTCAAGGCTCTCCAGCTCCTTGTGTTTTTACTAGGAATGAAATCCTTCCACATCCTGCTGTCTTCGCAGAACCCATGTAGGAATGTTACAACGGGCGAGTTTCCCCCTTCCGGGGAATAAGTAACAGGTTGTCCGTTCGAAACCGTCGTTTTTATCATTCAATGACTTCTTTGATTTCCGCCACGGTGATATCGTGGTGGGAAGCGTCAAGGACAACATCGCCATCTTTCATGATGATGATTTGCGGTGATTGGTGAATGACTTGCGTCAATTCCGCTACCAAATTGGAAATCGGTCTGAATTTTAATAAATCGATATAATAAAAGTCGATTTCATCTTTGGCCAAATCCCAATCGTCTTCCAACACATATTTGGCACGAGAACTGATCCCGCAGCGAGTACTGTGTTTGAAAAAACCTACCGGTTTGTCCTTGGAGTCTTCAATTGCTTTTCGCAATTGATCTTCTGTTTCTAGAGAAGTCCAATTTTCATGGATGCCTTGATTGATGTCTCGGTTGAAGTTTTTAAGAAAGCCCATTTTCTTATTTTTGTTACAGTGTATTTAATTTACTCACAATGACCAACGTCTGATGTCCAGATTAGTTCGTCCGTTGTATAAACCGTCGGATACCGCTCTTCAATTTACGGTCAATTGTCCGATAGGGGACCATTTCCTTGGAAATAAAGATAAGCATGATGGAATAAGATTCCCCTTCGGGAATTTGCTCATAAATCAAATGCTTATTCAGCCTCCAAGCTTCACGCATACGTCTTTTTGCCCGATTGCGGTCTACAGCCAGTTTGAAGCGTCGTTTGGAAACAGAAAAAGCGACCCGTACCGGAAACTTTTCTTCTGTCGTATTTTTGAGGAATACCCACCTGATGGGATACATGTTAAATGCGTCCCCTTCTTTAAAAAGCTTGGAAATCGCTTTCCTGCTTTTGAGTCTTTCTTCTTTGGTGAAAGTTGCGGGGATCATAAAAGGATGAGGTGTCTATTAGCACAAATAGCCCGTGAATGTCTAATTCACGGGCCGAGATTTTATAAGAATATTTTTAGGACTATGTCCTTCATTCCCCATAAGGGAATTAATACTTAGCTCCTTTTTCGCTGGAAACACTCAATTTTTTCCTGCCTTTGGCACGACGGCGGGCCAATACTTTACGGCCGTTTTTGCTGGCCATACGTGAGCGGAAACCGTGCTTATTCGTGCGCTTTCTTCTAGATGGTTGGAAAGTCCGTTTCATCGTCCTTTATCTTTAATACTACTTTTAACAAATTGATATTATCGAACCCAAAGTCCGATCGCCTTTTAGAAAAGAGTCGCAAATTTATGCAACTCGAACCTTTATTCCAAGTCTTCGCCGTTGAAAAATTCTTATTTTCCGGTATTTAGTAACAGTCAAA
>JAHDCE010000524.1 GCA_020630045.1 Saprospiraceae bacterium
AGTGGGAGACAATTATATTTCTGCTTTCCGCAAATTGGGATGTACAGATGTGACCGTGATGAATATACGTGAAAAAAGTCAAGCTTTCGAAAGTGAGAATGTGCGTTTGATGGAGGTTTGCGATGCCGTAATGTTTTCCGGTGGAGATCAATCCCGTATTATTGATATCATAGGAGGAAGTCCTATCCATACCACGATTATGAATCGTGTGATGAATGAAAATTTTGTGGTAGCCGGTACTAGTGCCGGGGCTATGGCCATGTCCACCGAAATGATATCCGGAGGTAGGAGCTCGGAGGCTTTGCACAAAGGCTCTGTCCGAATGATGAAGGGTTTGAATCTGATTCCTGAGTTGATCATTGATTCTCATTTTATCCAGAGAGGTCGCTTCGGTCGGTTGGCGAATGCTTGTGCAAAAGTCCCCCACTTACTAGGAATCGGATTGGCTGAAGATACCGGCTTGGTTCTCAAGAACGGAACCGAATTCAAGGTGATCGGATCGGGGATGGTGATTTTATTCGACCCGAGTCGATTGACCCATAACAATGAGCAAGTATTGGAGGAAGGTACGCCGATGACCATCGCCAATTTGACGGTTCATGTCCTAGCCAATAGTGACCGTTTCATCATTGATGAGCGCAAAATTGAAATTTTGCCGATTGATGCTCCTTATGAATAATATATTTTTATGTAAATGAGTTGTTGAGAATCTTTTGTATAGATATATCTGAATTTTTTTCTTTTTGGGAATGTGTCTTTTTTCTATTGCTTACGTCAATAGAGTGTAAAGTGGTTGAATTTAGCCCACCTGAACGTATCACGATAAATAGATATATAGACCGCTTTCTAAATACTTATTGATACAAGTAGATAAAAATCATAACTTGTAAAAAACAACAACAACAACGACCCTCCTCTTTTCAGAACCATGTATTTGTTCACTTCTTCTTTTTAAAAGAAGGAAAAACTCACGCGCACCATGAAGGCAAAAATTACTAAGAAAGAAGAGAGGAAACCACCAATATCCGGTCAGGATAAGAAGTCCAAAACGAAAAAGAAAAAGGGTTGGGTTTCTACAGTGGCCGGACGTATCAGGAAGGGGTTTTTATTTGTTTGATTTATACTAGCCGCTCATGTGTTTTAGAGACAAGGGCGGCTAGTATATTTTTACTTGTAAATGTCTACAAATGGTTGAGTGTTGTAAGACCCCGCTCCTCTATACATTCCTTCGGTATTGAAAGATAAGACAAAGTTTCCTTTTTGATCCACACCAATAAGTCCGCCATCTCCGTTGATTTCCATTAGTCTTTTTTGGATGACTTGTTCTGCTGCATCATGTAGTGACAAGCCTTGTAGCTCCATCAAGCAAGAAACGTCATAAGCGACGACTCCACGGATAAAAAATTCACCACTCCCTGTACATGAAATCGCACAAGTATTGTTGTTAGCATAAGTTCCGGCACCAATAATCGAACTATCTCCGATGCGGCCATATTTTTTATTGGTCATTCCTCCCGTTGATGTGGCTGCCGCCAAATTGCCGGTCATGTCTAGTGCCACAGCTCCTACGGTTCCGAATTTTTTCTCCTTGTCTACCGAATGGTCGAGTTGAAAATTGTCGGTATCTTTAATAGATAGCCATTGTTGATACCTGAATTCATCATGGAAATATTCCTTATCCATAAATGGGAGGTCGAATTGTTTGGCGAAAATTTCAGCACCGTCTCCGACCAAGAAGACATGTTCGGATTTTTCCATCACTTTTCTAGCCAGTTGGATGGGATTTTTGAGTCCTTTGACAGCAGCGACCGCTCCAGCTTCCCTGTTTTTGCCTTCCATTATTGAAGCGTCCATTTCATGTTCGCCCTGGGCATTGAACACCGCTCCTTTTCCGGCATTAAATAGGGCAGAATCTTCTAGAGCCGACACCGCCGCTTCCACTGCCGAAACCGCGTCTCCTCCCGATTTTAGGATGTCATATCCCCGATTAAGGGCGAACATTAAATCCTGTTTGTATTGCTCCTCTTTTTCAGGAGTCATTTCCGATTGGAGGATGGTACCCGCTCCTCCATGAATCGCTATGGCGAATTTGTTTTCCATAAGTTTCAAATTGTGATTCGCAAAAATAAAAATCCCCGTCCGGAATGCTCCGAACGGGGATAATAAAATCTGATATTTAGATTATCTATTAGTTTTTCACAAACTTCTTATTGAATATCTGGTCGCCGTTACTGACTCGGATAACATAGTAACCCATTGGTAAATCAGATACGTCAACTCTTACGGTATTTCTGCTACCTGCTTGTGTCTGGATTCTTGATTTTCCTTGTAGATCGAAGATTTCGATTGTCACTTTGTCGCCCATTTCATCTGCCAAAGTCAAATTGATGTGGTCATGTGCCGGATTTGGATAAATGGAAACTCCGTCAAATGAATCACCTACCAATCTGCTACCCGCCGATGGCGTATAACTGTAGAATGGAGAGTAGAAAGACCATACGTTTTGGGCGTTTGACCCATTCGTGTTACAAAGGGTTCTTACGCGAACTTCATAAGTCGTTCCGTCAACCATCTGGCTCGCTACGATACGCTTGAAGTTCTGTCCAGGAGTAACACCAAGTGTTGTCCATCCGGTTGTTCCTGCTTCGCGGTATCTTAGTTGGTATTTAAGATTTAAGTCTGCGTTGGTCCACTCAACTTTATGGTCACCATTGGCATACTTTGAGAAAGTGATTGCCGTCGGAGCCAAACAAAGTGGTTGAGTAAAGTTGATGGTTGTAGAATACGGTGACCATTGAGACTCAGCGATGCAAAACTTCCGAACACCGAATTGGTATGTCGTTCCTCCTGATAATGGGAAGATGGATTTGAAATCGTTACCCGGTGAATTTCCGATGACAGTCCAAGAAGATGAACCGGCTTGCTTCCAGCGTACTTGATATTGATCCGCATTCGCATCAGCATCCCAAGAGAAAGTCACACGTTGCATAGAGTTACTGTACCAATTCGTGCCTATTGGTGCATCACAGTTTGCAGCAGGAGTGAAGCAGAAGTTGGTAGTTTCACTAGCACCGAAGTTGCCCGATCCACTGGCCAAAGTATTACCTGCTGCATCTGCCAAGGTATATGTCCCTGTAGTTGTACCATCAAATAAACCATCACCATAAGAATCGAAAATGGTGAAGTCGAAACATCCGTCAGGAACGCAAATTTCTGTAAATACGTCGAATGATCCATCTGCGTCCGCTCCTGCATTGGCATCATAGAAAGGTCCTCCGGAGGCAACAGTATTACCAGAACCATCCGTTATGGTCCAAGTAATTTCACTTCCCCAAGTATCACCGACAATCGTTAGTGAAATGGCATTGTCAGCAC
>JAHDCE010000525.1 GCA_020630045.1 Saprospiraceae bacterium
GGTAATATCCGTGAGTTGAGAAACGTAGTAGAGCGTCTTATCATATTAAGTGATAAGCAAATTACGGATGAAGATGTTTATAGCTATGTCGTACCTAGTTCGGCGAGTGCCAATCGTTTCAAGGAGTTCTTTGATAGATTCGAGAGTATGGATCAGTTGCAGAAGTTCATTGAGGATGAGTATAAGAAGTATAAGGAGGCATAATTTTAATTAAAATATTTTCGCCGGAAGGCGGATAGAAGAAAGGGAAGCTAACAAGTGATGTTAGTTTCCCTTTCTACATTTTGACGAATTTTCTATCAGTCAAAAATCACCGTTTTGTTATTATGAACTAGGATTTTCCTCGCTAAGTGGAGGCGAATGGCTTCACTTAAAACCAGTTTTTCTACATCCCTTCCTTTGCGCATCATTTCCTTGACGGAATCACGATGTGAAACCCGATGAACATTTTGTGCGATAATCGGCCCGGCGTCTAGGTCTGTAGTGACATAATGGCTGGTAGCCCCTATGATTTTCACTCCACGTTTAGCTGCGGAATGATAGGGGCGTGGCCCGATAAAAGCCGGCAGGAATGAATGATGGATATTGATGATTCGATTCGGAAATTCGTTGATGAAGTCCTGGGTTACGATTTGCATATAACGCGCCAGTACTACGAAGTCGATTTTGTGTTCCTTGAGTAAGGCGATTTGGCGTTGTTCTACCTCTTTTTTGTTCTCTTTATTGATATCGAAATGATGATATGGGATTCCGAATGGTTCGGCATTGTCCCGCAAGGATTCGCGGTTGCTGATAATGAGGGGAACTTCGACATTCCAGTTTTCGGATATGGACTGGGAGCGATACAGTACCTCGTACATGCAGTGGGAAGCCTTGGTGACGAACAATGCCATTCGTGGTTTGTAATCTGAAAAATGGATTTGGAACTCCATGTCATGTTTGTCAGCTATCCGAGATTTGAATATCTCTACGATTTTTTCCTTACCGGAAATTTCGAAATGTTCAAGTTCCCATTCCACACGCATAAAAAAGCGGCGCGCTTCGCGGTCTACATGTTCATCGAGATTGACGATGTTGCCACCTCTTTCGTGTAAGAATCGTGTGACTTCGGCGACGAGGCCGGGCTGGTCGGGACAGGAGATTAAGAGAATGGCGTTGTTGGTCATAATGTAAGGTTTGTAATGGTAAAGGTATAAAATGATTGTATTTATATAAAGATGTTATCTTCGCACTGCCGAAGGGTTTCCCCGAAAGGGGAATGAAAAGGGAATCCGGTGTGAATCCGGAACAGTCCCCGCTGCTGTAAGTCCTAGAAAATTCCGTTCCGGAATGCCACTGTGAAAAAAATCATGGGAAGGTGGAATGGATGGGATAAGTCAGAAGACCTGCCCCGGCAACATAATTTTTGAATTTCGGGTGAAAATTCAAGGAAGGTTCTACCAAGTGACGCACTGTCATTTGGCTTTGGTATATATCCATCTTTCCTTTGTTTTCATCCCGTACAATTGAAGGGATTGAAGTATAATTTGCTCATAACGATATGTTTGATGTTGTCAATTGGCCTAAAAGGGCAAATTGATAGTACCATCATTTTACCCGAGGTGGAAGTTGAAGTCATCGAGGGATATACGGATGATGTTCCTTTCATGATAATGGGGCGTGACGTTGGAAATGAAATCGGAAAACGAGCATTCGTCAAGCAATATGGTCCCGGGAGTTTGGCTTCGGTGACTTACCAAGGACATGGGGCCTCCCAAGCTCGGATTCGGTTGGAAGGTTTTGATATTTCCAGTTCGATGAATGGTCTGTATGATTTTTCATTACTTCCGATGACTTTTGTATCAGATATTGAATTAACGGATAAAGAAAATGCCATTGGCGGAACATTTGATATTGAAATAACAGGTAATGAGGAACCGGGTAGTTTGCAGCTTGAAGCCGGATTGTCATATGGAAGTTTTAATGAGCATTCCGAATCCGTAGGAGTGTCGGTTCCTTGGGGCAGCGGACAGCATTTTTCTTCTTTAAAAATATTGCGCCGGAGTTCGGAAAACGATTATAGATTTAAGAATGAAAGTAAGGCAGGTGCTCCGAAAGAGCGTTTAACGAATGCTAGTTTTAGGCAGTTCGGATTCGTTCAGAAAAATATTTTCCGCAAGGATGAAAATGAATGGCAAACGAGTATTTGGTATTTGAATAACAAAAGAGGAATTCCTCCCACAATGTTACAATCTTCAAGTATTGCCAATCAAGACGATGAGTTGCTTCATATTGTTTTTGGGTGGAAAAATGAAAGGCTAGAAAAACATCATTTCAATTGGAAAAACCGATTGATGTATGAACATATTTTCTTTGATGATGTGGCCGTGACTACGGATAGTCGTGCATATACGTTCGATATGCTTTTTCAGCATAAATTTGCGATGAATGAATATTGGATTTGGGAAAACGAATTGAAATATCAATATGCGACTGCCTTGGTTGACGCTTATGCCAATCAGCCCGTTAGGAATAGGTTTTCATTAAAATCCTTATTGCAATATGAAAAGGGAGATTGGCAAGCCGGAATCCGTATAGAAGAGGAATATGTCGATGAAGGGTTCACTCCGTTTTCCTTGGGTTTTCAAGGGACATATACGCCAAAATATACAGAGGTGTCCGACCATTGGAAATTGGGTTGGGGCGTGTCTCGGAATTATCGAATTCCGACTTTTAATGATTTGTATTGGCAAGATACGGGCTTCGTCGGAGGCAATCCCTCCCTAGAAGCCGAAACCGCTTGGCGACAAGAACTTTCCGTAGAATGGTATCCTGATTTATATGATTATTCTTGGTTGATTATCAAGGGTAAATTGTTTAATTCTAATGTTTCGGATTGGATTCTTTGGGCTCCTGATGCCACTGGTAAATGGGTGCCTGAAAATGTGAAAAAAGTTTGGGCGAAAGGAGGAGAACTGGAAGTCGGTGGTTTATTGGAATTGCCTCGTGGTTGGGAGATGTCTCCTAGGGTGAATTACAGTTTTGTTTCCTCTGTGAATCGTGAAATAGAATCCGGTAATCAAAATGTTGTCGGTAGTCAACTCATCTATACGCCCAAGCATCAAGGGGCGATAGGTGTTTTGGTAGAAAGAGGTGGTTTTACTTTTGGATATTCCCATCAAGTCGTCGGTCGTCGATATGTGACTACGGACAATTCACAGTATTTGGATCCATATCATTTTGTTGATTTACATGCAGAATATCGTTGGGAGAAAAAGTATTTTACTTGGGTGCCCAAAATAGAACTATTGAATGCGTTCAATACATCATATCAGGTAGTGGCTTGGCGACCGATGCCCCCGATTCGATATCGTGTAGGATTGAATATCAGAT
>JAHDCE010000526.1 GCA_020630045.1 Saprospiraceae bacterium
AAAGCAAAAATACCCGAAAAGCATATTCCCTGATTATTTATGGCCGGGTACTTATATGAATTTATACAAAAAATTCCTTTAGTGTAAGTGCCAAAACTCAGGATTATATCCTAGGCTTTTCGCTTTTCTTTTGTACTTGTCTCTATTGGATGGATCACCCATCTCTCCATAAACATAACCCACGGAAAAATATGATTCCCCATCATTTGGATCTAACTCTATCAGATGAAATCCGAGTTCCAATGCTCTTTCGAACTTCCCGACGGTTCCTAGCAATCCGACCATATTGAGTAAGGTTGCTTTATGATCCGGATTCAATGTCAAAGTCTTTTCGTATTCGGCAATGGCATCAGAATACCGATTCAATCGGTGCAACATATTCGCTACATAGTAATGGTTCATGAAATTATCAGGTTCCATTTCTAGGGCAATTCGGAAAGAGGCAAGTGCCTTCTTGAAATCGCCTAGGTTTTCATAGCAATAACCGATATAATTGTTGATTTCGACAGAAGTATCACCATTGCGCTTCGCATCCGCATAAGCGGTGAGTGCTTTCTTGTATTTTTTATTGTCAAAATACATGTCGCCCGACATTCTTTGTGCCCTGTAAAAAGTAGGCTCCAATTCAAGCGTCGTGATCAAAGCTTCTTGTGACTCTTCATATCTTTTCAGACCATATAAAGAGTAAGCGAGGTTATAGTAATATCGTGCTTGGTTCGGATCTGCTTCGATGGCTCTTTGAAAAGCACCTACTGCTTGCGTGTATTGCTTTTTTGAAGCGAATTCGACTCCTTGGTTGTAAAATCCGCGAGCTACACTATTGAACTTTTCTCCTGAACCTGCGAACCCATTTGCAGCAGCTATTTTTTTATGTTTGCTGGCCGCTCCCGATTGGCCGGCTTGACTATACGCTTCCGCTAAATAATAGTGGTATTCTCCGGACTCGAATTCTTTTTGAACGGCATTTTCCAAGTGTGGAATCGCTTTTTGTGGTTGGTTGATATGCAGATATGCACGACCCGCTAAAGCCCTGATATTAGGAGTGTCATTGATTTTTAATGCTTCCTCAAAATACGTTGTGGCATCCTTGAACAACTTCATATTGTAGGAAGAAATGCCTTTGTTCGCATATTGAATAGCCTTGTTCTTTTGAGCGGTAGACAACCCCGTACTACTTGAAATTCCGGCTGATTTTTCCGTTGATGCTACTCCTTCTCCTAGATTAGTATCAATGCTATCACCCAAAGAGGCCAGTTTTCTTTTGGCTTTGACATGACCCGGGTGTACGGCGAGCAACCTTTTTAGTGTTGACTTCGCTTTCTCCGGATTTCCGGTCTTCAGATAGGAATTAGATAGATTGTAAAGGATACTGGTTTCCTGTGGATTCAAAGTAACAGCCTGTTCATAATACTTTTGAACCAAACGTTCGTTGCCAAGTCTCTTTTGGGTTTCAGCCATCATCTGGACGGCATGAAAAAAGTCCGGAGATTCGTCAATAGCGATTTTTAAAAGGTCGGCTGCCTTATCGTACTTTTGACCTTGAAATGCGGAGTAGGCTTTTTTGTAGGCATCCTTTGCTTGCGGATTTTGGGCAGTTGCTTGGAATAATATTCCGGCAACTAGCCAGGAGGCTAAAATGATTTTTTTCATGGCTTTTTAATTTTGGATTATTGTTCTGTAAAATTTGCTGATTTCAATATATAATAATGTTGTGACACTTTCGCGTCAATTCGGTTAAAATTCTATTATTTTTATTTGCCTGTCTTTCTTTTACCGTAATTTAGCGACTACACACCTAATTATTTAAAAGACTCTAATTGAAGTCAATTTCCATACCTTATTTCTTTTTCTTCAATATTTTCAAACCCAATAGTGACATGAGAGAAATTCACATTATTATTGCTTTATTACCTATTTTCCTTTTTGGAATGATGACGGCTTCCGCTCAAACCGGTTGTCCGGGATGTATGATTGATATTCCCGCTTCGTTCCCGGCCGACACCATTTACTTAGGTGAGGTTCCCAACGGAACCCAAGGGGAGTATTACGATGAAGACATCAGTTTCCGATTACCTCAAACTACAGATCCGCTCAATGAATTAGACCCTTCTATCCCAGCAGGATTATCTTTGGATGACATCACTATTTTGTCCATGAGTAACTTACCTGCTGGCATTTCTTGGGAAGCCAGCCAAACTACCTACAATCTGCCCGCGGAAACGGACGGTTGTGTGAAATTGTGTGGTACTCCTCTTGTTAACGGTGTTTTTACCGTAGAAATTACAGTGAGTGCAACTGTATTCGGACTTTCACAAAGTGCTTCCTTTCCTTTGGATATGGTTATTCATCCTGCTTCATCCAGTAATGATGGTTTTGCATTAACGCCTACTGTTGGCTGTGATGAATTGACAGTAGAGTTTACGAATAATGTTCCTAGTGGTGGTAATCCCGGAATAACTTACTTGTGGGAATTCGGAGATGGCACTCAGTCTGTCCTAGAAGATCCGATGACCCATACCTACAATTCTCCTGGGGAATATATCATTACATATGAGGCGACTGTGGATACCATTGGATACATCCTGAATGATATCACTGTAGTTGATTCTGATTGTAATGATGGAATTACTATTCCCGGAATATTCGATGCGAGTCCTGATTTTTATATAAAAATCTTTGATCCTTCCGGTACAGAGATTTACAATTCCCTACCAAGTATTACTGATTTGTCACCACCTGTTAATATTGCAGTTAATATTACATTGGGTACGGGGACTTATACGATGGAAGTTTGGGACGAAGACGATGTATTGACAGGTGGAGACGACCTTTGCGGAACCGTGAACTTTAATCAAACCACAACAGGTACCCTTAATGATGGCGCATTGACAGTAAATATGAATATCATCCATCCGGTAACAGTGGTTACAAGTCAAGATACAGTGAATGTTTACGAGAGTCCTTCTGCTCCAACTGTGACACAAATTGGGGATGATTTATGTGATGGAAGTACCATAGTTTTAACTTCTTCTTATGCTTCGGGTATCCAATGGTACAACGATACGCTCGAACTTGCAGGAGAAATAAATCCTTCTATTTCTATTACGGAATCCGGCGACTACTATGTAATATATACTTCCCCTGAAGGATGTGCTACTAGTTCTGATGTAAGCTCTTTCACTTTTGTGGAATTGCCGGCTCCTCCTACATTTTCTATTGACGATAATTATGTATTCGCGAACAATCCGTCCATCTGGCCGCCTAATTATTCTTTACAATGGCAATTGAACGGAAATGATATTCCAGGAGCGACAAGTGGTGAATACTGCGTCGAAGAATCCGGTAACTATTCTTTGGTCATTACTGATGA
>JAHDCE010000527.1 GCA_020630045.1 Saprospiraceae bacterium
ACCAAGTTGAGGACTGTACGAAGGATAAAGCCAAAATACCTGAAAAGCATATTCCTTGATTATTTATGGCCGGGTACTTAATATTCTTCATCTACATATTCCACCTTCCTCAAAAAACGGAATCCAACGGTTACTTCCATCGCTACGTTGAAAACCCTTGTAGCCGGATAAGGACGCTGAGTTCCTGTTTGATCGAAAAAAACATACTTGCCTTCCGGAACATCTATGATGGGCCGCGCATCCGGATGGATTTGTAATTCTAAAAGCATCCCGATGCGTTCGGCCAAAGGATATTCTATACCACCTCCAAAAGAAAAACCATAAACGAATTTATTGATGTCTTCATTGGTATATGGAAGAAACTGCTCCGAAGTCGCTTTGATGTTGTAATCGCCCCGAATACCGAATAGGTAGTAGGCTTTCAGGCCGGCGGCATTAAGTACGCGTCCGCTTTTTCCTCCTAGGATAAGGGACAGGTTTTTAAATTCAGTCGCTAAGTTAATCCGCTCTACATTATTACCGGATCGAAGTCGCCAAGTCCTGATGCTACTTCCTTTTACATAATATCCGAATTGTCCGAACAAAGAAAATTTTCCCTCAACAGGTAAAGATTCAATGAATGCGGAAACCGTATATCTAGGCAAAACGGTGCGGTCTACTCCGTTCCAATTTTGGAAAGTAATCAGTCCCCCTCCTTTGATGCCATAAGCGAAATCTTGTCCGTTAACGGAGCAACCCAGCAAAGCCAGCAGAGATATAACAATAAATTTTCTCATTTTATCATGAATTGTATGAAAGCAAAGTTATGAAGTGATTTACTTTTTTCAAGTACCCTTATATAAGAATTTGATTACTCCAACAGTTTTCGAATTTCTTCTTCAGCATGTTTGGGGCTACTGGCTCTGGGAGCTGCGATATTGCCCGCTTTATCTATAAGGACATAGGAAGGAGCAGACGAAACCGAATAAGGTGCAATTTCTTCATTAGCGAATTGTTTTTCGGCAACAACATTCGTTCCTGTGAAGTTTTTCTTCTTGATGAATTTCTTCCAGCGGTCGATGTCATTCTCGTTATATTCCATAGCAATATTTAAAAATACGACATCTTCTCCTTCTAGCTTTTTTTGTAATGCGAGATGGTCTGGAATGGCCTCGATACAAGGAGGACACCAAGTGCCCCAAAAATCCATGAAAACCACTTTTCCTTTAAAATCACTAAGCGAAACGAGTTGTCCGGTTGAATCGGGTAATGAAAAGTCAGGAGCAGGGCTTCCGGGTTTTATGTTTACTAATTTGTCATAATTCTTTTTGAAGAAATCGTAGAACCGTTTTTCGGTATGATTGTCCTTGAAATAGCCGTGCATTTCATCCAATGTTTCGAAAAAATGAGAAGTATCAGTGTTGATAAGCATGGGCAGTTGAGTGCTTAATTTTGCCAGAGCTACATCTTTGGAAGGACCGGAAAGTTCACGCTTGATAATGTTGAAATTCCTGTTAAATCGTTTGTGCCATTTCAATGAGTCAGGAAGAACAGCGGTTTCTGATTCGAGCTTGTTCTCTACATAACCATTCAATGCTTGAGCGAACTCTCCATCCCAATAATATTCGTTTTCGTTCAGTTCAAAACTCGATAGGAACGGGTGTGGGAAAGAATCATATGAAATGGGTTTCCATTGTTCTTTTGTATAGTAATTATGAAGTCTTAGATAATGGAAATAATAACTAACTTCTTTGTTCTTGATATTTGCCAAGATGTAATCTTTTTGGGCATCCGGCATATTCGCATAATGTTCTTGTTGTTCTAGAAATTCAATTTTTTTGGCCTTGGTTTCAGCGAAATATTCGACTAGTTCCTTGGCTTCTTTATTGATTCTTTCATGCTGTGCTTTCCTATTTTCATCACCGAATTCGAAGGTTTTAGCCAAATCAAAAATGATTTGATGCTGATGCCTTGCATTGCCTCCAAATGAGATGCTATCTATGTCATCAGAATTATTAATGATGAGCGTGTCGCCAGGAGACAAATAGATGGGTTGGTAAAAATTCAGATTCTTATTAGTCGTGGATACGATTTGATAAAATTCACTTTCCTCGGTTTCGTATTGAAATAAAAAACTGCCGTCCTTGTTTAAAGTTGTGGAATCAACAGCGTTGGAATATTGGCCATGAATTTGAATATCGTCTTTGTCAATCAAATAAGCCATTGGATCCTCTTCGAAAACGAAACCGTTTCCGATAATTGTTACCGTATTATTTTTAGGTTCAGAACAGGATGATAGCAATATTGAAATGCCAATGATGACACTTGTAAAAAGAAGGAGGTTTTTCATGATTTTCCGGTTGGTGTTTTGAATAAAAGTTATAACTGAACGGATGTAATATCAGATTTTTGTTGAATGATTTTTAACAATTTATTCCCTAGATAAATATACCCCTACTAATATCAGTCCCAGTCCTAGGAAATGCCCCCAAGAAATGGGCTCATGGTTGAACAATCCTATAATCGTTGCCACGATAGGAATCAAATAAGCGACCATAGTAGCGAAAACGGCATTCGTCATTTGAATCAATTTGAAAAATATGACCGAAGCGAATACGGTACTGGAAAGTGCAAGAGCGATAACGTACCAGAAAGAACTCCAAGCGGCAGGTTCCGTTTGCATGGCTGCAAAAAAATCAGAATAAAAAAGTAAGGATCCGACCAACGGGCCGATGATGACATAAGAAGCCGCAGCCAGTGTCATAGGATGAACATCCTGCAATTTGGCTTTGATGGTATTCGCGCTCAGCGCGTATAAAAAAGTGGACATGGCAACAAGTATGACATATACCGGCTCGCCACCCGTAGCTCCCGGATTGCCAAGGAAAATAATGGCAAGTGCCCCGGCTAAACCAATGAGAACCCCTAGGAATCTGGATTTGTCAAAGACCGCTTTGAAAATAAATATCCCCACCAAAAAAGTAAACAATGGGGCGGTCGCTCCTAGTACCCCGGTCAAGGAGCTGCTGAGATGGGTTTGGGCGGTGGCGAACAAAAACGCGGGTACGCCGGAACCCAACCCGCCGACGACTAACAGCGAACCGGTTTTTTTCCAAGGAATATCTTTGAAACGGATTAGAAAAACAGGTAAAAAAGCAAAAAATGTCACTGCCAAACGAAGGGATGCTAGTTGAAGCGGATCGAATCCTTCCAGTCCTTTACTGATGAGAAAGTAGGAGCTTCCCCAAATTACACCCAATATGAGAAGAATACCCCAGGCCCATAAGGGTGTTTTTGTCGCTTGGTTATTCACAAGTCGTAAATTTCGGCGAAGATAATCGTTTGACAATTGCCTGAACAATACCCGCCGGAATTATATTATCTTCGCAG
>JAHDCE010000528.1 GCA_020630045.1 Saprospiraceae bacterium
CTGGTAGCCATAGCTACCAAGTTGAGGACTGTACGAAGGATAAAGCAAAAATACACGAAAAGCATATTCCTTAATTATTTATGGCCGGGTACTTAACATCTAACGACATCACCCCGGAATCGCCTCGATAAGTTTTCTGGTATATTCCGATTTGGGATTCGAATAAATATCATCAGCATAGCCGGATTCTACGATTTCTCCTTGATTCATGACCAGCATCCGGTCACTCATGAATTTCACGACAGATAGGTCATGCGAAATAAACACATAGGTAAACCCGAATCGCTCCCGAAGCTCTAGTAACAGATTGAGCACTTGTGCTTGTACAGACACATCCAATGCCGATACCGACTCGTCACAAATAATAAACTCCGGGTTCATAGATAAGGCCCTAGCAATGCAAATCCGTTGTCTTTGTCCCCCCGAAAATTCATGTGGATAGCGATTGAAATGCTTAGCTTCCAAGCTGACGGTTTCTAGTAGTTCGATGACCTTTTCTTTGCGCTGTTTGTCATTGTCTAATATCCGATGAACCTTCATCGGTTCCATGATGGCATGTCCGATTGGAAGACGAGGATTAAGGGACGAATATGGATCTTGGAAAATAATTTGCATATTTTTCCGAAGTTCTTTCATTCCCTTCCGGGAAATGGATAAGATGTCTTGCCCCTTGTAAATGACCTGTCCGGAACGAGCGGGTATGAGACGGAGCAAAGTACGCCCGAGCGTGGTTTTTCCGCATCCGGATTCTCCGACGAGTCCTAGGGTTTCTCCTTGGAAAATATCAAAACTCACATTGTTGACCGCCTTGATGTATTCAGTTGTTTTTCCCCAGAAGTTTTTATCTCCCGGAAACCAAGTTTCCAAGTTTTTGACCGTCATGATGGGGGAGCGGGACTTTAGCGTTTCTTGTCTTTCTTTATGTACTTGTTCGGATATTTTCTGTGGAATGAAACCCTTACCTTCTTTATTCTTTTTTTCTAGGATTTCTAATTGTCCTTTTTCATCACGGATTACTTCCATGAAATCCGAAACCACCGGTAGCCTTTCCAATCGGTGGTCAAGCGGAGGCCTGCATGCAATCAAACTTTTGGTATAAGGGTGTTGGGGTTGGTTGAATATCTGTTCAACCGTTCCGGTTTCCACAATCTTGCCCTTGTACATCACGATGACACGATCAGCGATTTCAGAGATGACCCCTAGGTCATGTGTGATGAATATGACGGAAGCACCGGATTCTTTTTTTAATTGATTCATCAATTCAAGAATCCGTTTCTGAACCGTTACGTCCAAGGCCGTTGTCGGTTCATCTGCAATCAAAACCCTCGGTTTGCAAGACATCGCCATCGCAATCATGACCCTTTGTTTTTGACCACCGGACAGTTCATGCGGATACGAGCGATAAATTCTCTCCGGGTCAGGAAGACGAACTTTTTCAAACAACTCTAGTGTAATGGACTTTGCTTCTTGCTTACGATAATTGTTATGGATAAGCAAGGCCTCATCTACTTGGTGTCCACACCTGAAAACCGGATTGAGCGAAGTCATTGGTTCCTGGAAAATCATTGCGATTTCTTTACCCCGGATTTCTTGCATTTCCTTTTCGGAACAAGTAAGCAAATCTCCGTTGAACCCTTCCGGGTTTTGATATAGGATTTTACCACCGGCGATATATCCGGGAGGTTGTTGAACCAAGCCCATAATAGACAAAGAGGTGACGGATTTGCCAGACCCCGATTCGCCGACGATGCCTATCGTCTCTCCGGGTTTTATAGAAAAACTGACATCGTCCACGGCCTTAATGATGCCTTCTTCCGTTTTGAAATAAGTGCGGAGGTTTTGAACATCAAGTAAAGTGGATGGCTGCATGGTCGTCAATCATTGATTTCTCAAAAGTAGGATTTAACGAATACCAAAACAAGGAAAGGGAAAATAAGCTGTTTGAAATTTTATGGGGATTATGAACTTGACGAAAATTACTTGTCTCCAAAAGACGAAAGTGTTTTTACCAAAGCATCCCGCCTTCTGACCGAAACCTCGACTTCCGAACCGTCGGACATGATAATTTTAGCAGCTTTTCCCTTGAGGAATTGACGAGTGTGGTGGAGATTAATCAGGTGTGATTTGTGAGCCCTGAAAAAGTCCATATCCGTCAGCAGTTCATCAAAATATTTTAGGGTTTTTGTAATGAGAATGGGTTTGGTGCCTTCTTGGAAGACACGGGTATAATTGCCATAGGCTTCACACCGGATGATTTTTGAGGGACTGACGAAAATATATCCTTCTGCCGTTGACAAAGCTATGCGATTGCCGGCGTTTTCATTGATGTTCATTTTTAAAGCGACCATCTTTTCATCCTCGTTCGATTTTCTTCGACTTTTCCTGATTTTTTCAACAGCACCCACCAATTCATCGATATCGATTGGTTTCAACAAATATTCGACTGCTGCAAACTTGAAGGCTTGGACAGCATATTCATCATAGGCGGTTGTGAAAATGACCTTGAATGGTATAGGGTCATAGGACTCCATAAGTTGGAATCCATTCTTTACGGGCATTCTAATGTCTAGAAACACAAAATCCGGATTGTGTTGGTCTATTAATTCCTTGGCGGAATCCACTGAATCGGCTTCCGCCAATATGGTCAGGTTGGAACAATATTCAACACACATAGAGCGCAAGACTTTTCGTGCCTTGGCCTCGTCATCGACGATGATGCATGTTAAATCTTCTTTCATGGTTTTGATATTCGATTAAATTATCGGGCGTAAATATGCAATTTTAACACAAATGTTCCAAAAAAAACGAATTTGTGACTCCATGTCATCCAAAAAATAGAAAGATGTTTGGAAGAATCAGTGAATCGCATTCATTTTTAATGTACTGTCTGTGAGGCGGTTTGATGGGGTTTATGATTCGTCAAGTATTTGGGCGGCATGATCTTTGGTTTTTACTTTTTTGATAATATCCGTAATTTTTCCTTCTTCGTCAATAAGAAAGGTGGTTCTGTGGACGCCATCATACTCTCTACCCATGAACTTTTTTGGGCCCCAAATGCCAAATGCCTTAATGGTGGTCAGTTCTGTATCCGCTAGCAAATCGAATGGTAATTCAAACTTGCTGATGAAGTTAACATGTTTTTTTTCTGAGTCGGGGCTAACACCTAAAATTTCGTACCCGGCATCCTGCAATTCTTTGTAATTGTCTTTTAGATTACATGCTTCGGCGGTGCAGCCGGGCGTGTTGTCTTTTGGATAAAAATACAAGACAAGTTTTTTTCCTTGATAGCTAGAGAGGGAGCGAGTCGTCCCGTCTTGGATTTTTCCTTCAAAATCAGGTGCTTTGTCGCCGATTTTCAATGTGGTCAT
>JAHDCE010000529.1 GCA_020630045.1 Saprospiraceae bacterium
TGAGTCGTCTCCACTTCATGATTGATAAGTGATTTTGTGTAGTTATCCGGACACTACTAGTTTTGTGAATGTTATCAATATAAGGATAATCACCATCAAATAGTTCCCATTACTTTTCAAAAGACCAAGATTTACAGGAATTTAACGCTTGTACATAGCTCCCAATCCATCAATATCATGCGAATATCCGATGACGTTTGTTTGTGGATACCCCTATAATACCGTAACTTTCCGGCTCGATTTTTTTCTACTCATTAATTATTTTACATGAACGTAATCAACATTATCGTAATGCTAGTTGTCGGAGCCATTTCAGGAACCGTAGCTTCTAAAATCATCAAAGGGTTTGACATGAGCCTATTGGCCAGTTCCTTGCTAGGAATCGCAGGAGCTGTTGTCGGGGCAACCATATTTAATTTTCTGAACATCACCCCGGGTGCCGGAATCGCCAGTTCTCTTTCAAAAACTTTCCAAGTGGAAATTCCTACCAATATCCTAGGAATGATTGTATCGGCAGTTGTAGGATCGCTTTTGATTTTATTCGCCGTCAAATTGATCAGAGGCGGTATTGGAAAACGACGAAAAAAGTAAATTCCTTATTCAAATAAAGAAATGCCCCGGTATATCTATCAGGGCATTTCTTTTCGATTTCAAAATCGTTCCTAGTTCTAATTTTATTATTGCAGATAAAAACCCATTCAATACACTGTAAACTAAATAATATTAAATTTTGAAAACATCTTTTGTCCTGACTCAGCTTCACATCCTCACCTTAATAGCTATGGCTATTAGGTTCCGGGTGTTCATTGATTCAAGACAAAATCTTGTTCTCAATTCTTTAATTTACTTTGTTTACAGTGTATTTAAAATATAAATTTACATGAATCAACCACAAGAAGTAGCCCGCCTTCTTTTTCAAAAAATAATCGATTTCCAACCGGAAAACATAGCGGAATCCCTCTTGTTTTGCATGGAGGGAATCAATGCGCTTTTTTTATATGCTACACAGGAAGAGAAATTGAAATTTTCAGATTTTAATTCTCGTATTTCTTTTGCCGGACATAAATTTAATATTGAAAAGAGATACTTGTATATCGTATTCGATTTCAGAAAAAAATTCCTAGGATGGCAAGATGGAAAACTCAAGGAGGAAAGTGTACTAGCTGAACAAGGAATCACCGCTTACACATTGACCATCAGCGAAATAACAAAATCAGAAATCCCCAAAGAGCTTTATGAAAAAATTGGAAATGTCAATCGTTTTCTTAGCAGAAGACCCAAGACGGTGGCTTTCAAAAAAATGGCTCGAATCGTATTGCTTGAAAATCAAATAGAAGCCGAGCAATTCATCGCAATAGACGAAGCAGACCCTGCTCAACAAATACAAGTTAAATACAATATTACCGCTAGGAATGATTATTTCAACCCGACGATAGAATTGATTCAAAAAGTATTCGGACTTCCTTTATCCGTAAACTTGATTGATATTGAAATCGACCACGAAAACAATTATTTCCCAAAGGCATTTGTCATACATCCGGATTACCTATTAGACATCACTTCCATTTCCGAATGTTTCCAATATTACAAAACCGATCCGAGGTTTCATTTATTAAAAAAATTCATACCCAAAAGCAGTTCTAAAAGCCTTATCGTAGGAAATATCGCCAACTATTTTTTGGATGAATTGACAGCTGACCCGACACTTACTTTTAAGGAATTGATTAAAACCGTTTTCCGGCTTGCGCCGATGTCATTTTGCATGATGAACGACTCCGAAGTCAGAGAGGTCGCCGATGATGCGAAAAGACATTTCCACCATCTGAAAGACAGTATCCAAAAAGAGTTGTCCGCACAAAACATCACTCCTGAAGATTGTTATTTGGAACCTTCTTTTTATTCTTCAAAATATGGCATCCAAGGTCGTCTGGATTTATGGAAAAACGACGGGCATGGCAATACGGCTATCGTTGAACTCAAAAGTGGAAGCCCCTTTATGCCCAATCAAGATGGGTTGAGTTCTTCACACTATATACAAACTTTGATGTATGACCTTTTGGTCAAATCAGTGTTCGACGATCAAGTAAATCCTACCAACTATATTCTTTATTCGAAAGTCGAAGAAAGCCGACTCCGCTTCGCCCGTGTGTCACATGCGCATCAGATCGAAGCCCTCCAAACGAGGAACCGAATCATCGCGCTGGAGCAACAATTGACTCGGATGAACGCCGACATCCGAAGGCCACTCAATCTGATTTCACCCGAAAAATGTACGGAATGGAAAGGTTTTGTCACTCGTGATTTAGAGCGATTCGACAAGGGTGTTTCGAGTTTGAATCCCCTTGAAGACAAGTATTTCAGAACTTGGACCGGATTTATCGCTCGGGAACATTTCATGGCGAAAATCGGTGGAGAAGGACCACATGGTAATCGCGGCCAGGCCAATCTTTGGCTCAAGCCTTATTCCGAAAAGGAAGCCGAGTTTAAAATATTGGCCTACCTCAAAGTTGACGAGATTATACAAGGGGAAAAGGAGACGCTTATTTCATTTTTCCGGACGGAAAGAACCAATCCTTTAGCAAATTTCAGGATGGGAGATGTCGTCGTACTCTATCCCAACCAAGGAGAAGACAAATCTGTTTTGGACCAGCAGATGTTCAAATGTTCTCTGGTGAATATCAACCATGAAAAGGTTACTGTCCGGTTGCGTGCCAAGCAACACAAAACCACTATTTTCAAAAATCTTCCCCATTGGAACCTTGAACATGACCTATTTGACAGCAGTTTCAACCATCAATACAAGCAACTCCTCCTATTTTCGGAAGCGAAAAAAGAAAAACGGGATTTGCTATTGGGATTGAGGCCGCCGGCAGCAAAGATTGAAAAAGAAGTCGCCTCCCCACAAGGCATGACACAAGAACAAGAGCAGATTTTCAAAGAAGCCATCGAAGCCCGAGAATTGTTCTTATTATGGGGTCCGCCCGGCACGGGCAAAACCAGTGTCATGCTCAAAAATCTGGTCGGTTATCACTTTGATCATTCGAAGAGTAATGTGTTGTTACTATACCAACCGAGCGGCGGACGAAATTTGCGAAGCCATCGAATCCTATTCGAAAGAAACAAAGGACAATTATCTTAGAATCGGTTCAAGATATTCTACGGGAGAAGCATTCAGGCCACATTTATTATCTAATAAGCTGGAGGATATTCACCGTAGGAGTGAATTGAAAACTTTAATTCAACGTACCCGCATATTTGTGGCAACCGTATCTTCTATTTTCAGTCAGAATGAGCTGTTCAAACTAAAATCGTTCGACTTGGCGATTATCGACGAAGCCAGTCAGATTACTGAGACC
>JAHDCE010000530.1 GCA_020630045.1 Saprospiraceae bacterium
TTGTATGAGGTCCTTCGCTGTTATTTCAATAACAAACTGGTCTCCTACTGAAAATATTTGTGAAGGTTTCGACAATGTAAAAGCACCGGAAGGCAAGTTTTCTTTGGCTAATTCTTCCGGAAGTAATTTGTCATAGACCAGCGTTTCTATTTCAATACGAATCTTTTTTTCGTTTAATTTTTCTACGAACGGAATCGTAATTTTTCCGACCCGAGGCCCTTTCGACCATTTAGAAAATCGATTGCTTGATTCTTTAATCAAACCCACAAGCCACTGCTTGCTGCCATCGTCCTTTTGAAATTCAGGATGGAGGTTGAGCCACCATATCCATTCATAAGGGTGTATTTCAGGGTGGCATTTGTGATTACAGTCCAAGCACCAAACTCCATAGAGTCCTATGGTCGGCCGGCTTTCGCCGAAATGGGGATGGCTTTCCAAAGTCGTCGGACGCATACAAGGATAAAACAATTGGTCCAACATGGGGCGGTAAAGCTTGGGCGGCGTCAATTCACAATGGATTTTATATCTCATCCGATTATCCTCACCGGCCTCATCCGGGTGCTTGTTGAACTGGATACGTTCATAAATTCCTTTTTTGGCTTTTCTGCCCCTTTCTTTTTGTATTTGATTTCCTTGGAAAACAATGTCTTCATAGGCATCCAAATGCGGAATCAGATTCCAATTCACATCATACTCGGTAAAAAAATCCTTCTCGGGAACTCGTAGGCCACGACGCTCCGTTCCTACGATTTTCATCCGTTTCATATTGATGCTCTCCCACCTCAATCCAGCTAACCAAGTGATAAACTGGGCACCAGCTACCCGATGGCGTTGTTTCTTCTTCGTAAGAACAGAGTCTCTCATGGATACCCGAACCAAATCAACGATTGACTCATTGAGGAAGTCGCTTTCCCTGATTTCGGATTTTTTGTTCAACAAATCTTCATAACCGGCGGGTATGTCTTGTTGTGTGAACCCAAGCGGGGTCTGCCCATTGAGAAGTGTTCCCGTAAGGGAATAGAAGAAAATTAAAATGAGTAGTTGTCGCATTTTTTTGACTTGAGCATCAAAGGTAAGAAGTAAAGACAGATGAGAAATTCGAAGCCTATTATTTTTCAAATGATTTTGATTAACTTCACAACAGATATTTTAAGAAGAATAACCAAAACCATGAAGAAGTCCCGTCTGACCCAACTTATATTTTTTGTCCTGATTTGCGGATTGGTATTGTCACTTGCCATCATACCGTTCGACCACAAAACACAAGCATTCCATACTGAAGCGGAATTAGAATATTTTCGCAAGCATGAAATGACTTCGGCATTGCCTCCTATTCCGGATACTTATTTTCAACCATCAAGTATCTGTTCCGGTTGCCATACTTACGATTTTAACGAATACGCCTACGTAGACAGTGAAGGCAATGATGTCAATCTCCATGATGATTGGCGATCCTCTATGATGGCCAATTCCGCCAAGGATCCGTTTTGGAGAGCGAAAGTAAGCCACGAAGTATTGGTCAACCCCGCACACAAAGAAGATATAGAAACGGCCTGCACCAAATGCCATGCTCCCCTAGGACATTACAATGCTCTTTTTGAAGGCAAGGCACATTATACAATGGATGATTTATTAGCGGATACCATAGGGTTAGATGGTATTAGTTGTACCGCTTGTCATCAGATGAGCGCCGAGGGTATCGGACAGACATTCAATGGAAATATTACTTATGATACCCTAGGAAATATTTATGGTCCCTTTGAGAATGTGTTCGCACCGCCGATGCAAGCCTTCTTTGGCGCTACTCCACAGTTCGGTGCCCATATCAATGATGCCGGATTGTGTGCATCTTGCCACACATTGATTGTCGAGACTCTGGATTTGGATGGGAATCCTACCGGCAACTCTTATGTAGAACAAGCCACCTACCACGAATGGGTGAATTCCAAATACGAAGTGGAACATGTTACGTGCCAAGAATGCCACTTGCCTAGGATAGAAGATGAAATCGTCATCGCAACCGGTTATTCCTTCCTACAAGGAAAATCTCCTTTCGGATTGCATGAATTGGCGGGAGCCAACACGATGATGTTGAAGCTGATGCGCGACAATCGCGAAGTGCTGGACATCGATGCGACGGCTGAACATTTCGATTCCACCTTGGCGGCGACTTATAGAATGTTGCAGCAAAAAAGTTTGGATATCCAATTTGAAATGGAAAAAGTGGATGAAGACACCGCATTTTTCCACCTCACATTGACCAATAAAGCCGGGCACAAATTTCCTTCGGGTTACCCGAGCCGCCGAGCTTTTGTAGAGTTTGTAGTGACCTACGAAAGCGGAGATACTTTATTCCATTCCGGAAAAATGGATGATGAATATGCATTGTCCGATTTAGACCCCGAATATGAACCCCACTATGATGTGGTTACAGAAGAACACCAAGTTCAAGTTTATGAGCTGGTCAATGGAGATATAGAAGGCAATTTTTCCACTGTGTTGGAACGAGGCTATTCAGCGCTCAAGGACAACCGACTCGTACCCCAAGGATTCAAGAGAAGCCATTACACATATGACACGGTCAAAATCGTCGGAAACGCTGCTACCGACTTGAATTTCGGAGCTGAAACGACGGACGGAAGTGATGGTAGTGATCGGATTGAATATCGTGTTCACCTAGACGGATATGTAGGGAATGTAGATGTGGTTGCAAGAATCTATTATCAATCCCTTCCTCCTAGATGGATGGCTGAAATGTTTTCGGCCAGTACCCCTCAAATCGCATTCTTCAAGGACATGTATGATGCGGCGGATAGAAGCCCCGTACTTGTAGGGGAGTCAATATTGGAAGATGTGATGGTAGAAGGTAGTTTCTCTAGCAGCATAGCTACCGTTAAAGACGATAACCGATTCGAAATATTCCCGAATCCGACCCTTGACGGGAAAATCAATGTCCGCCATGTACAAGGAGAAAATATAGGCACGCTAAGTATTCTTTCAGCTGACGGTCGCCTATTACAGACCAGAAATAACCTAGGGCCTTCCGAGGTAATCCTCCTTCCTGCGGTTCCCGGAGTTTATTATTTGGAAATGAATTCCGGAAAGGAAAAAATAGTAAAATCGGTGGTGAGGAAGTAAGGAATTTTTTCCTTGAAATGTTAAGGTGTTTCCAAGGAGGAAGCTAAGGTAATGTCAACTGACGTAGTTAAAAATGTACTGTATTAAAGTTTGATTTGAATGAAACCTAATCCAAATAAATCGGGTTAAAAGGTTATTGGTTTTTCACAAGGGAAAACCGCATTTTTCACGAAGCGATAAAACATGACAGAATTGACCACCTTAACTTCAAAGTA
>JAHDCE010000531.1 GCA_020630045.1 Saprospiraceae bacterium
CGCAGCATTGATTATCGTAACCGGACCGACAGTAATCGCTCCGATCTTGAGGAATGTTCCGCTTTCGCGGAATGTCGCCGCAGTGTTGAAATGGGAAGGTATTTTGATCGATCCCCTAGGTGCATTGACAGCGGTACTTGTATTCGAATTCATTCATTCCGGAGCTGGAGGGAGTGAGTTTGGATTGGTCGCTCTCAAACAGTTCGGTATCATTGTTTCTGTTGGTTTTTCCATTGGTTTTCTTGCCGCGTGGGTCATGGCTCAAATGTTGAAGCGGGATATGATTCCCCATTATTTACTCAATGTTTTCGTTCTTGCCGTTGTATTATTAGTATTCGCAGGATCGGATTTATTAGCCCATGAATCAGGACTATTGACGGTTGTCGTTATGGGTATGGCTATGGGGAATATGGAAGTGAAGCACTTGGATGAAATATTGTATTTCAAGGAATCCATCAGTGTTTTGTTGATTTCGATTCTATTCATCTTACTTTCCGCCAATATCAATTTGTCCGATTTGGAGATGTTGATGGATTGGAGGCCTTGGGCATTGTTTGCCATTGTTGTCTTTGTGGTTAGGCCCGTTGGTGTGTTTTTATCCACGATCGGTTCAAATTTGACCACGAATGAGAAAGCTTTTATTTCGTGGGTGGGGCCAAGGGGTATTGTTGCAGCAGGTATTGCATCTCTATTTGGCTTGAAGTTGACACATGATGGTATTGCGGGAGCGGAGTATATCACTCCTTTGGTATTTATGATTGTACTGGGGACAGTACTGTTGAACGCGACTACTGCACGAGCTGTAGCGAATGTACTGGGAGTTACTTTGGACAAATCCGATGGTATCATGATTGTCGGTGCGAGTGCCGCCGCTCGTTTAATCGGAAAATATTTGACAGATCAAGGTCGTCATGTTGTATTGATCGATAGGAATATCTTGAATGTGAATAAAGCGAAGGACGGGGGGCTTGAAGCCTTACAAGCAGATGTCTATACCGATGATTTGGTGGATAATTTCGAGCTTTTGGATATGGGATACCTCATTGCCATGACAGGTAGTGAGGCCGTTGATAAACATACATGTAATAAATTCCGGGATTCATTCGGAGAAAACGGAACTTATCGCTTGCTCTCGGCAGATGAAGTTTTGGTTGATAAAAGCTCCTTGCCGTCAGAGGGTATTTTCTCGTATACGGATGACTACTTGAACATGAATAATGTGGCTAGGGATAATCCGAATATTTTTGAAATCGGTTTTTCTGCTCAAGATGATTTTGAGAACATGTTCAATGCGATTACCGCAAATTTGGATGCCATTCCATTATTCGTTAAATATTCTTCGGGTGAAATCAAACCGATTCCTGTCAATTTGGAAGAATTGACTTATGAAGATGATTTGAAGCTCGTTTATTTAGGTGAGGATATGCATTCCGGAAGGGAAGAAATCGTTGCTTCCTAATCCGAAAAATCAGCTTTCATCCTTGTATTTTTTTACTGCCTCTTGGCCTAGTTCCATCATTCGCGAATGATAGGCTGCTCCGTCATGGCGGGATAGTATCCGGCCTTTGTCGTCGACGAATAATAGAGTAGGGTAATTTGTGATTCCGAAAACCATCGCTAGGTTGGCTCCATTCGGACTCTCACAATCTACTTTGTAGTTCAGGAAATTTCTATTGTAAAATGTAGCCAGATTCCGATCGGTGAAAATATCTTCATCCATCATCTTACAAGGGGTACACCAAGTTGTATAAAAGTCGATGAAGACCGGCTTCTTCTCAATTTTCGCTTTGTCAAGCACATAGGATAGTTTGTCTGATTTCTCAAACTTAAAAAGATTTCTAGGGCCCTTTTGGCTAGAATTGCCTTTTTTTGGTGAAGGGCTTGAACCAAGGCTCCCTTTTTTTCCTTTACAACCTGCAGCGAATACAAGTCCGATAATGATTAGAATATATGATAGTTTTCTCATTGTGGTTTCCTTTTGTATTGTTTTAAACGTAGCTTGAATTCGATTTGGTTTGTAAAACAAACAAAAATAATCCTTAAAGAATTGCAAAAATTAAAAGAAACTGTGACACGGGTTATGTTCAACTTATAAGGGACGAGTTAGATTATTAACCAAAAGATTAATTTTATTATGATGAAAAAATGGACTTATTTTATTCCGCTGCTATTAGTAGCAACCATCCTTGGACTTGGAAATAGCGGTGGTCGCGCAGAGGGCAATAATCAAGGTAACACCGGTGCTCCCGGAGACCAGACCAATACTTGTTTGAATTGCCATAATTCAGGAGCAATTTTTGTTGATGTGAGTATTTCCGTAACGGATATGTCCGGAAATGAATTGACCGCATATGTCCCTGGAGAGGTACATAATATTACCTATACTGTAGCTCATACAGGTGGTGGAACTCCTAGTGGATATGGTTTTCAATCCGTGGCATTAGTTGATGCAGATGAAAGTGATGTGGCGGGTTTTAAGAATCCTGCGGCGACAATTGGCCACGACGACGAGTACAGGGCGACAATATTCCGAACATAACGGTGTCAGTTCAAGCAATACTTTTACTGTTCAATGGATGGCTCCTCCTGTGGGTACGGGTTCAGTGACCATGTATTATGCAGGAATAGGGGCAAATGGAAATGGACAAAATTCAGGTGACGGAGCGGCTAAAAATACCTTTACAATGAATGAAGGAACAGCTTCTTCTATTTTTAATCCGAAATCCGATTTTGATTTGAAGTTGTATCCGAATCCGGCCTCCGGTATGTTACATGTTCGTGCTGTTGGAATGACCGGCGAAGTACGAGCTGAAATTTTCGATATGTTAGGAAGGCAAGTGATGATGGCGACTTTTGGCGACGCATCCCGTATTTTGGACATGGATGTTTCCGGTTTAATGAATGGAAATTATAGTATCCGTGTTATTCAAGGAAATAAAACGGCGACTTATCCATTTTTGAAATATTAGGAAATATTTGCATTTAGTCAAAATAGAAAAGCGCCAAGATGAAAACATCTTGGCGCTTTTATTTCTTGTCAAATATATACTTAGGAGCCTATTGGGGAATGATTCCTCCTAGACCTGTCCAAAGTCTTCTTTTAGTAGATTTACCCCCCTTAACTTTTCCCATGCTCTTCTTGTCGAGCACTTTGTTTCTAGAAAGCTTTTTATTTAACTTCTCTAGTTTGTTTTTCTTTTTCCAAATCATGGTAAGTATGGTCAGCGTGTTTTCTCAATGATTTACGTAATCAAATGTATAACAATTTCGTTGAAGTATAAAGTGGATTTTAAATAAATTGCTTATATTTTAAAAATAAAAATATATCAAGTTTG
>JAHDCE010000532.1 GCA_020630045.1 Saprospiraceae bacterium
GCTACCAGATTCCGTGCATTCATCAATTGAGAATAAAATCTCTAATTCTAGCTCTCATAAAAACAATTCGTAATAATGTCTATTGTAAGAATGTTCAAAATAATATATTTGCTTTCTATTACATAAAAATCATAGTGCTATGACACCGGATCAATTGAAAGAGCTGCAAAATCGTTTGAACCTCCTAAAACAATATCTTTGACGTCCCTGAACGTAAATTAAAGATAGAAGATAAGGAGTCCCTCACCTTGAATCCTGACTTTTGGAATGATCCCAAGGGAGCAGAGGCGATTCTCAAAGAAATCAAATCACATAAATTTTGGGTGAGCGGATACGAAGAGACCGAACAGATGGTCGATGACGTAGCCGTTTTGTACGAGTTTTCCAAAGAAGGCGAAGCGTCCGAAGAAGAAGTGGGAGAGGCATATCAAGCAGCCATTACCAAAATCGAGGATGTTGAATTTCGTGCGACATTGAATCGACCGGAAGACGAACTGGGAGCGATTCTGGAAATCAATGCAGGAGCCGGAGGTACCGAAAGTTGCGACTGGTCATCCATGCTCATGCGGATGTATTTGATGTGGGCGGAAAAATCCGGTCATAAGGTCAAGGAGTTGAGTTTACAAGATGGTGATGTGGCCGGTATCAAATCCGTCGAATTAGAAATCACCGGTAGTTTTGTATATGGAATGCTAAAGGGGGAAAACGGGGTTCATCGCTTGGTGCGAGTGAGTCCGTTCAATGCCCAAGGTAAACGGATGACTTCCTTTTCGTCCGTATTCGTGCATCCCATTGTCGATGAACGAATAGAAGTCCATGTCAATCCGGCCGACTTGAAGTGGGATACCTTTAGGGCCAGTGGAGCGGGAGGACAGCACGTCAATAAGACGGAATCGGCTGTTCGGGTAACTCACGTTCCGACCGGGCTTGTCGCCGAGTGTCAGGAAGAACGATCCCAGCACATGAACCGTGAAAAAGCGATCAATAAGCTTAAAAACCTGTTGTATGAAGAGGAAATCAAGAAGCAAGAGGCGGAGCGGAATAAAGTCGAAGCGGGCAAGATGAAAAACGAATGGGGTTCCCAGATTCGAAGTTATGTATTGGATGACAGGTGGGTCAAAGATCTTCGAACGGACTACAAGGTTCACAATCCGGACAAAGTCCTCAATGGCGATTTGGATGATTTCCTGAAAGCGTTTTTGATGATGAACGCGGGAAAGGATTTGTCGTGAAAATACTATAGTAGGACAGGACAACGTCAATAAAATTAAAACCTCCATTTCACAAAAGCGAAATGGGGGTTTTAATACATTAATAAGAAGGCTGAAACTATACCGTTTCCAATAAATCAGCGGCCTTTACATGACCTCCTTTAGCAGCTTTGGTCAAATATTTTTCGAATCCGGAAATACCTGCTTTTTGCATGGACATACCAGTTTGGTACATGATTTCCGATTCTTCAGGAACATTCAATGTGCCTTCCTCTTTTAAGGATTGTTTGAAATATTCGGCAGCTTTATCAAACTCATTCAACTTAGACAAGCAGATTCCGTAGTTGAACAAAGTTGATTTACGATATTTCAAATTCGGATTACCGTCCTCAAATTTTCTATTGTTGAAAAAACGAAGTTCTTTAGCGGCTTCATCAAATATATTGAGCTTCATCAAGCAAACAGCTTTTCTACGACGGGCTTTCCAATGTACGGCTTGCAACGGAATAGACCGCTTGATAGCCGTATCAAAATCTTTGACAGATTCTTCAAAATCTTCTTTGATGAAATGGACGATACCGCGACCATAATACGGGTCGGGAAGACCGGCATATATATTAATGCTCTTGGTATAATCACGGATGGCATCATGGTATTTTTTCAACTGCATGTTGATGGTTCCACGACGTTCATAAGCCAAAGCATGATTTTCGTATTTCAAAATCGCTTCATCAAAAGCGGCTAAGGCTTCTTCCTTATTCGCCGCGGCGAAAAGATTTCTCCCGCGCTTGAATTGGAGAGCCGCAGCCCTATCACTTGTGGGTTCTATCAAAGTATATTCTTTGACTTTCCCTTCATGGATGTTCCACAATTCCATATAACCGGCAATAGCATATCCGGATAAGTAGGCGAATAAGCTTTTACAGCTTTTGTAATTTTTTGCCGTTCCGTAAGTTACTTTGGGTTTGACAAAGGAAATACCGACCGTTTCTTCTTCAAACAGTTCTTCTTCCGGAATGTGGATATCATTTTTCTTGTAATGATTGTCCAGTTTCCACCGATACATGTTGAGTACTTTGTCGTAGCTCCGTTTCCCCCCAAAGTCTAACCGACCTTTGAAAATCAATTTAAAGTCTTCCATGATTGTAGTTTTGCCGCCTTTAAGCTGTCAAAAGATATTACCAAATACTGTTACAATAAACACTCAAAAATTGGTGTTGACTTAAACCTAATTGATATAGGTCTAATTACTCTCTCTGTGAGAGGGTTCTTTTATTTTGTTCTAGCCCTTCAAATTTGTTCTGCAAACATATTTTGCAGATTAGTATATGGTAAATCTTTAAAGATTCTGTTCTTAATTATGTAGTTTTCTCAACAGTGTTTTTCCCTGAATAGGGAAAGTTTGGGAAGGAATGGGGAGGAATTTATGAATTAGGGGAAGGTAAGGTTCTCCACACATCTCTAACCAGTTCACAAAATCCTAACTTTTTCTTAATTAAAGAAACGAATTCAGATAAAAAAAGTTCTATTTATCCTTCGATTTGAACATTTTTAGAAATTATGCCATTTTTTGTCAAAATGAATCGGCTTTTTTATGGTTTATCAGGAAAGGGTCATGCCGATATGAGGGATTCCATCCTCAAGGTATTCTTCACCGGTAGGGACGAAGCCCAATGAGCCATAATATTTATTCAAATGGCTTTGTGCGGATATTTTTATCGGTACATTTCCAAGCAGTTGCCGAGTGGCTTCGATAGATACTTCCATCAACTCCCGGCCTTTTCCTTTTCCTCTGATTTTGGAAGATGTGATTACTCGACCGATAGAAGCATAATTGTCGTAAGAAACACCGACAGGCAGTATTCTGGTATAGGCGACCAAATCCCCCTCTTCATCCCTTCCGCAAACATGCCAAGCTTTTTGATCCCTATAATCCGTATCGATATAAGGACAGTCTTGCTCCACTACAAATACCTCGATTCGTAAATGAATGATGTCGTATAATTCGTGTGTGGTCAAATCATCGAATTCAAAACATCTGTACTTGATCATATCTGTTATTTTTTAAGTACCTGGACAAAAGTAATTGAATAATGATTTTCAAGGGTATTTTTG
>JAHDCE010000533.1 GCA_020630045.1 Saprospiraceae bacterium
TAAAGCAAAAAGACCCGAAAAGCATATTCCCTGATTATTTATGGCCGGGTACTTATGCACCTCTTTTTAGAAAATTCGCATCTTTAGAGAAATGGCTTGGGTGACCAGGTGCTATCAAATTGCTTATGGTAAGGCTGCTTTTTTGTTGGCTGTTACTAGGGGGGCTTTTTCATATGGAAATGAAAGGGCAATATGTGAACTATGCCATTGATGAAGGAGCGAAGGTTGCTGTGATACCATTCGAAATGCACAATGGCTTTATGATTGTCGATCTCAAATTGGAGGGAACGCTCGGACTCAAATTCCTAGTGGATACCGGCTCGGACAATACCCTGTTGATTCATCGGGAATTCGCCGATATTCTTGGAATCAAATACCTTCGACAAATGTATATCATGGGGGTTGATAAAAAACAACTGATCAGTGTCCTGATTACTGAAGGGGTGGAACTCAAACTACCCGGGGTTACGGCTTCCAAGCAAAATATTCTGGTTCTGGAGGAACAAATGATCGAACTGGGAAAATATAGCGGTACGAAAATCGATGGCATTTTGGGAATGGATTTGTTCAAAAGGTTTTTAGTTAAAATAAACTATGAGACGAATCACTTGATTGTGTATGACCGCGAAATATTTCCGTTCAAATTAGAAGGATACGAAGCATATGATTTTCTGGAAGAAAAGGGGAAAATGTACCTTGATGAAAAGGTAGTCGTCAATTCGTCCAAATCAGTGGAAATGCGATGGTTGATAGATACCGGAGCGGCCCTAACGGTAGTGATACAAGGAGCAGAATCGGATTCTACTATCTTACCGGTTAATGTGCGTCCTGGCAATATCGGTCGTGGCTTGGGAGGTTTTATACTTGGCTACAAAGGCCGGATGAAGGAAATTTCACTAGGAGAGTACCAATTTGCGGATATGGAAGGTAATTTCCAGCAAATCGAAGATTCTTTAGCGACTTCGGTATTGACGGAAAATCATCGCCGATATGGAATTCTGGGGAATCAAATATTGAGGCGTTTCGAAGTGCTTGTAGATTATCATAAAAATAAAATTTACCTGAAACCGAATGAATATTTTAGTGATTCGGTTCGCGAAGATTTGAGTGGCATCGGTTTGATGGCATACGGATTGGGTTTGAATCGATTCCGAGTGGAAGATTTGGACACTTTGAGCCCGGCTTATAGAGCCGGCGTACAAGCCGGCGATGAGATACTTAGGGTCAATGGAAAACAGTCGTTCTTCTCATCTTTACAAGGAATGATGGGGACGCTTTCTTCTAAAGTGGGAAAAAATATCAATTTGATTGTTCGGAGAAACGGTGAAAAAATGAAATTCCGTTTCAAACTCGAACGGTATTGGGAAAACGAATAACATTTGACTGATGGAAACCAAAAAAAGAATTATTGCAAGGGAAGTCAATATGGAAGACATTGATGACCTTTTCGAAATTTATTCCGATAAGGAAGCGATGAAATTTCGAGGAAGCCGCCCCATGGAATCATTGGATGATGCGAGGTTGTTCGTTCAAAACGTCGTTTTGGAAGAAGGTACGAAACTGACATCGCGCCTCGGAATCGAATTGGTTGAAACCGGTGGCCTCATCGGCACGATTATGAAACGGGTGGATGGCCGGAAAGAAGGTATTTGTGAGATAGGATATTCTATCGGTAAAAAATATTGGGGCCGAGGATTGGGTACGGAAATCGTCGGATTGATAGTGGATGACTTGAAACACGATGAACGAACCAAAGAGCTACATGCCTGGAGCCATAGGGACAATTTGGCCTCCCTGAGAATTTTAGAAAAAATGGGTTTTGAACGAGGAGCGATAGAGGAAGATGCCTATCTGTTTACTCGGAAAAATAGTAGACATTATTACGAATTATTTTTATGAGAGCTAGAATTAGAGATTTTATTCTCAATTGATGAATGCACGGAATCTGGTAGCCGTAGCTACCATGATGAGTACATGAAGAAGAGTGAGGATGAAAGATCAATTATAGCCATACAATCTAATTCGTAATAATGTCTAATATATAGAAAAGAACAAGAAATGGCAAGCAACCGGATTTAAATCTTGAAATTGGTGCTTTTTTGTCAGCTAGTTTACAAATCAGTGGATAAATGAATGATTTTGAATTATTGGACAGTGATGACGAAATCCTGATTGAAGGACGTTTCAGTTTGGCTGCATCCATTATGGGGGTGTTGGCCATGCTGACTTTGACCTTTGTTTTTATGTTGTTTTCGGAGTCCCTGACTTTGGGTATCGACCAACGATTTGCCGGAGGTGGATCGACTTATGCCTTGGCTTCTTCCCTTGTCGATTTTACGGGCATGTTCATCATTATGATAGCGGTGCTGTTGATATTAAGGAAATCTCATCACAAGAATAATCCACAAGCTACGCTATTGGCGGGCATGTTTATCATTTTCTGCACGAGCGTGATTCCTTTTCTATTCGTCAGCTATTCCGAATTGACGGCGGATTTGAATGAGCTGCCGGATTGGACAGAAGAGGCGGCATTGTTTTTTGTTCCCGGCTTTGTAGGAAAATCGGTTGGTCTGTACTACAGTTATATCCGCATCCGTCGAGAATTAAGCTTGACTAGATAAATAATATCCACCTTTCATCCGAAAAAATGATCGATTTGACCAATTTGCATGATGAATTAGAATATAATTTTTCATTTTTGAATCAAATCAAAATGTAAACGTCATGCAAGAAAATGCTAGTCCTTGGCGAGTGGCCATTATTTATGGTATCATCGGCGCCATTTTTTCAATCGCCTACTTGGTATTTCAATACAAGTCCGGAATGATGGATCCGTCAGCAATAGCGAATGCGGAAGGAGGTTTCAATGTTGAATCCATTATGAAAGGTGCTGTATACAATTTTGCTCTTTGGGTGATTTATACTGTCATATATTTTTTAGCGGTAGTAGCTTACCGCAAAAAACTAGGAGGATTCATCACTTTTGGAGAGGGCTTCAAGGTCGCTTTTTATTCCGTTGTCATAAAAGGATTGGTCGCCATGGTCGGATCATTTATTTACTTTTATTTCTTCATCCCGGAATTCTTTACAGAGTTGATGGATGTCGTGATGGAAATGATGGAAGAGCAGGGAAATGCACCACCCGAAGCGATTGAAATGCAACGCAATATTTTAGGCTTTTTCTATAATCCCACCTTTATGTCAATTTCTGCGTTTTTAAGCACCTTGGCGGGAGGGGCTTTGCTTTCTTTGATTGCTGCCGCTATCGGGAAAAAGTCTTTACCTCCGGGATACAATCCCGAAGATACGGCCGTATAAATA
>JAHDCE010000534.1 GCA_020630045.1 Saprospiraceae bacterium
TAAAGCAAAAAGACCCGAAAAGCATATTCCCTGATTATTTATGGCCGGGTACTTAGGCGGGGATTCTAAGATAATTCTATTATTACGAATAAAAAATTCCGTTTGGATTTTCAATCCAAACGGAACCTGATTTTACACCAAAATCCACTGGCTACTCCTTAATCCCCACCAAGTCGAACAGAAAGGCATACTCCATCGCCGTTTCCTTGTATCTTCTGAAACGGCCGGACGCACCACCGTGGCCGGCATCCATATTACAATGGAAGAGTAAGGGATTATCTCCCGTTTTCAATTCCCTGAGTTTGGCGACCCATTTGGCAGGTTCGAAATATTGGACTTGGGAATCGTGATAACCCGTAGTCACCAACATAGAAGGATATTCTTTTGCCTCTACATTATCATATGGAGAATAGGATTTGATATAGTGGTAATACTCTTCATTTTTCGGATTACCCCACTCATCGAATTCTCCGGTCGTCAGTGGGATGGACTCATCCAACATCGTTGTTACGACATCGACGAACGGAACGGCGGCGACCACGCCCTTCCACAAATCAGGACGCATATTGATAATGGCACCCATCAATAATCCACCTGCAGAACCACCCATTGCGAACAGGTGATCATTAGAGGTATATTTTTCTTGAACAAGGTATTCGCCACAATCTATGAAATCGGTAAATGTGTTTTTCTTATTGAGCATTTTGCCGTCTTCATACCACTTACGCCCCATTTCTTCTCCACCTCTGATATGTGCGATAGCGAAAGCAAATCCCCTATCGAGCAATGTCAGCCTTACCGAACTGAAATAAGGATCCATGCTTGATCCGTAACTGCCGTAACCATACAATAATAAGTTACCGCTACCATCCTTTTTAAAGCCCTTTTTGTAAACCAAGGAAATCGGAATTTGAGTGCCGTCTTTCGCTGTAGCGAACAAACGCTCCGAAACATAATTCTCTGGTTTGAAGGTATCGGAAATCACTTCTTGTTGTTTTAGTAATTCACGCTCCTTGGATTTCATATTGAAATCATAGACAGAATTCGGAGTCGTCATGGAAGTATATCCGAACCTCAATACATCCGTGTCGAAATCCATATTCACACTAGAATATATAAGGTGGGATGCATCAGGTAATTCGATATAATATTCCTTGCCTTCTTTGGGGATGACTCGCAATTCGGTAATTCCTTTTATCCGCTCATTCAAGACTAGGTAATCTTTAAATATTTCAATGTCTTCCAAATAAACATCATTCCGATGAGGAATCAATTCCTTCCAATTGGCTTTTCCCGGATTTGAAACGGGAGCGGTGACCAATCTGAAGTTCATCGCATCTAAGTTGGTGTGGATATAGAATTTATCACCATAATGATCTATGGAATATTCCAAACCTCTTTCCCTAGGTTGGATGACTTTGAATTTACCACCCGGATTCTCGGTTGATAAATACCAATATTCATTCATGACCGTATGGGATGAACCAATGATGATATAGTCTCCGGACTTGGATCGGTAAACAAAACAACTGAATGTATCATCCGACTCCTCAAACACCATTTCGTCTTGTTCGACAGGTGTACCGAGTACATGTTTCATGATTTTGAATGACCGTAGTGTCGTTTCGTCTTTGCGAGTATAAAAGACAGTTTTGTTGTCATTGGCCCAAGCCACATAACCGGTCGTACCCGGCAACTCATCCGCTAGTAATTCGCCGGTTTCCAAGTTTTTGAACTTCACGGTGTATATCCTCCTGCTCAGGGTATCTTCGCCATAGGCTACCATTTTATTATCCGGGCTGACTACGGTCGATCCCATCGAATAAAACTCAAGTCCTTTAGCGAGTTCGTTTTCATCCAACATGATCTCCTCCTTGGCGGCCTCGGATTTTTTTCTTACATGAATGGCATATTCCTTGCCTTCCTCGAATTTGGTAAAATAAATGTACCCATTGTGCTTGTAAGGTACGGACATGTCCGTTTGCTTAATCCGCCCCTTGATTTCTTCAAACAACTGTGTTTGGAAATCCTTGGTATGTCCTAGCATCGACTCGGTATAAGCGTTTTCTTCATTGAGATAAGAAACCACATCTTCGTGATCCCTTTCGTTCATCCAATAATATTTGTCGACGCGGGTATCACCATGAATGGTCAACTCTTTGGGTTGCTGTTTCGCAACGGGCGAAACAGTATCTTTTTTATCGTAAATACTCATAGAAGATGGAATGGATTGATTCGAGGTGTCGCAACCAATAATAAATACAACAGCTGCGAAGATTATTAAAACGGGGGTTTTAAGTTTCATCGGGAATTTCATAATTCGTCGGTTTTTCGTTATCAATTAAGTCTTCGTCCTCCTTATCTCCATAAGGACAATTCTTGCAACCATTGTTACAACAAAATCCCCTTTCTTTCAAGTAGAACGAAGTGAAAACGAACAAACCGTTTTCAATTTCAAAATGGACTCCTTCAATTAGTTCGTGGGGTGACAAACGCTTGGCCATTTTCAGAGGCTATTTGGATGTAGAATGTATTAAAATGTCCTATGCTATTTTTATGTTACCAAAAGGATATTCCAAACAGGCAATCCCAAATTGACAAATCAAAAACAACTAGAACCGTAGAAATTCTACTTGCTAAATTTCTAACTGGAAAGGGCTTCTATTAGACCCGAGCCGAATTTAAACGCAAAGAAGAGCCGGAAACGAATAATTCATATCCACCGAACAACATGGCGGTGAAAACCATGTCCCCTAATATGGTATTCCAAAAGAAAGGAAGGGCCGCCGTATAACAGGCAACGAATCCGGTCGCATCAAATGTGTACAATCCACTCAACCATACACCGAAGTTACTTAATAGGAAAAACACCATTGATCCAAGGAGACTTGCTCCTAGTAATTTGTCCACTTCAATTTTTTTGACAATGAACATTCCGATGCCAATGACACAAGCCAATCCGATGTAACTCCAAATATTGCTCATCCAAACGAAGCCCTCATAGTATTGGCTAAAAACAACATTGTTCAAAAACAAATCACTCAACCAAAACGCACCTAATGGAATCAAGAAAGCCATGTATTTACGAGTGAAATAATAGCCTCCGAACAGACCTACCGCTCCTAGGGCAGTGAAGTTAGGTGGATGAGGTAAGAAACGACTGGAAATCGCAACGAATATGATGGCGATAATCGCTAAAATTGAACCTTTGTTATTTTTATCCATTTTAAATCGTTTTATTAGAAGTTGTTTGGGTTTAGAATTTTTATCATGTTATAGGTTGTTTTTTTGTTAGACGAAGCTCATTTTTGAGTGCA
>JAHDCE010000535.1 GCA_020630045.1 Saprospiraceae bacterium
GCATTTGCGGCATCATTGGACGCCACGGAAAAACGGTACAATGCCGGAGCTGCCAATACATTCGAATTGAATACCGCTAAAAATAATTTAGCGTCAGCGGAAACCGAGGTCATCCGTTCAAAATACGACTATGTTTTCAGATTGAAAATATTAGATTTTTATCAAGGAAAAGGAATAAAGTTGAACTGATTTCCCAATATCCCGTTTCCGTTACTGTTCACCATCATTACAAACAATCAAATGGCAAGGAAGAAAAAAAGAAGTTCCGCTTGGATTTGGATTCTCATTATACTATTTCTTTTAATAGCAGTCGCCGTCATGTTTATGATGAGCAAATCCTTCGGAGAAGGAAAAGGCATTCGAGTACAAACTTCGGAAGTTGAAAAACGAACCATCAAAGAAATGGTATCTGCGAGTGGAAAGATTTTTCCTGAAATCGAATTGAGTATCAGTTCGGATGTTTCGGGTGAGTTGGTGGAACTCTATGTCAAAGAGGGCGACTCGGTTACAGTAGGACAAATCCTAGCCAAAATCGACCCTGAAGTCTTCCAATCCGCCGTAGAACGGGTATCCGCGACGGTAGATAACACCAAGGCCCAACTCGCCAATTCCAAGGCGAACCTATCAAGAGCCGAAGCGGGCTTGCAACAGGTTATCGCACAGCAAAAGCAAATCGAGGCCCAAATAGAAAATGCGAAAACAGTACACAGCCGGAATGAACAGTTGCTGAAAGACGGAGTCATCGCCCAAGCGGATTTTGACAATTCTCTTTCTTCGCTTCGATCATTGGAAGCCAATCTTGAAGCGGGAAAAGCGACCATCGCTTCCTCAGAAGCAGGGGTCGAAGCGGCAAAACAAACCGTAAAGGGTGCTGAATTCTCCGTAAAAAGTGCGGAAGCGTCCTTGAAAGAAACCAATACCTCCTTGAAACGCACCAGTGTTTTCGCACCGATGTCAGGTGTCATTTCCATGCTAGGAAAAGAAAAGGGTGAAACCGTGTTGGGAACCACTCAGATGACGGGAGACATCATTTTCAAAATCGCCAATTTGAGTCAAATGGAAATTCAAGTGGATGTCAGTGAGAATGATGTATTGCGAGTCGGACTAGGAGACAAGGTAGAAATCGAAGTGGATGCCTACCAAGACAGGGCATTTACCGGTGTAGTAACTGAAATCGCCAACTCTGCAAGTAATACGACCGGGGCGATGGCATTGACAACGGATCAAGTCACCAACTTTACCGTAAAGATTCGAATCGACCGCAGTTCGTACGAAGATTTGCTAGGAAAAGGAAGAAGATTCCCATTCCGTCCGGGAATGTCAGGCTCTGTGGAAATCAATACGGAAACCGTCAAAGACGTGGTCAGTGTTCCGATTCAAGCGGTGACGACCAGAACGGACGAGGAAAAGAAAAAGAAAACAGGCGATGACGAGGTGCTCGAAGTCGTATTTCTTTTAGAAGGTGATACAAGTCGAATGGTAGAGGTAAAAACAGGACTTCAGGACGATGAATACATTCAGATATTGTCCGGTCTTGAATCGGGACAAACCATTGTGAAGGGCCCCTACTCCGCCGTTTCCAAAACATTGGAGGATGGCAAACTTGTCCGTAAAGATGACGGAAAAGACAAGGGGGAAAAGAAGGGATGGGGAAAATAAGTTCCTGGCTTTTATCTGAGAACCTATACCCAAAACCGTCGAACGTGTCCGACCATCTGATTATTTTCATAAAAAATCCTTTGCCCGGAAGGGCGAAAACCCGCTTGGCGAAAACCGTGGGAAATGAAGAGGCGCTCAGAATTTACAAGAGATTGCTCCGACATACCCGACAAGTCAGCGAAGGGATAAATGTGACCCGCCATTTATTTTATTCCGATTTCATTGATGACTCCGATGAGTGGGCGGAGAACCATTTTCATAAATATATCCAGACAGGCGATTCTCTAGGAGAGCGGATGTCAAACGCCTTCCGGCAAATCGATGGCATGTTTCCGCTTTCGCGGAAAATCATTATCGGTAGCGATTGTCCGGGATTGACTCCGGATATTCTTAGTGGTGCATTTGACGGGTTGAATACTTGTGATTTTGTCCTTGGCCCGAGTGAGGACGGCGGTTATTATTTGCTAGGGATGAAATCTATTTTATCTGATGTCTTTGAAGATATCCCGTGGAGTACGGAACAGGTGGCCACCATTACTTCGAGGCGGATTGCTGCATCTCATTCGTCTTTGGAGCAGATGCCGGTATTGAGCGATGTGGACACGGAGGAAGATTGGAAAAAACTGGCCTACCTCCTAGACGACCGCAAATTTTAATTAAATTTGTCGAATATCAACCTTCTGTATGAAAAAGCTACCTCTGTTTCTCCTTTTTCTTGGTTCCTTCGCCTTTTTGACGGCCTGTTGGGATAATCAATCGAATTTCGAGCACCAATCCACTAGGACCATCACGATTGACCATGATTATGAGAATGCGGACTCTTCTTATGCGGATGAGGTCAAAAAAATGGAGGATAAAAATCGCGTCATCTGGCAAAAGCCGGATGCGGTGATTGATATTTTAGGCAACTTGGAAGAAAAAACCGTAGCGGATATCGGTTCGGGTTCGGGCTTCTTTTCGTTCCGATTGGCACTGGAAGCCAAAAAGGTAATCGCCATAGATATAGACCCGCGTGCGTTGGCTTATATGGACAGTCTCAAACAAGCCAATCGAGAAAAATTCACCGGGGAAATCGAACTCCGTCTAGCGCCTCCGGGAGACCCGATGTTGCTCCCCCAAGAAACGGATGCGGTGCTTGTCGTCAACACTTATATTTTCATTGATGACCGTATCGAATATTTCAAAAAAGTCCGAAATGGTATGCCTTCCGGTGGAAAATTATTAATCATCGATTACAAAACCATCGACATCGTAGAGGGTTATCCTCCCCCGATGGAATACCGTATGACCATGAAACAGGTCGCTGAGGAATTGATCGAGGCGGGTTTCCGTATTTCCGAATTGGATGACGAAACGTTGGATTATCAATATATGATTTTGGCGATGAATCCGTAATTTTGATAGATGCGGTTAGTGTATGTGGCGTGCCGACCGAATGGAAGGCATGAACATAATTATCTATTACATTCCTAAACACATCTACAAAATTTCTTTTTAGAACAGATAGTCTTTCTCAATCAGCTAAATTTACAATTTATCTTCTTAAAGGAATGTCCAATAAGAAATAACTGATTGTTAAAAAAGTAACTTCAAAACCCCCTCCCGATAACTCGCCCCAATGGGTATTTTTTCCTTCCCAATATGCACCATATTTC
>JAHDCE010000536.1 GCA_020630045.1 Saprospiraceae bacterium
TTCCCACTCTTCAGCCAAGGGGACGACATCCTCATCTTTGTGCCGTATCAAGTAACGATACAACGCCGATAGTCGATGTACGAAAGTTCTCGCTTTTTTCGGATCTTTCTCAATCAACACATCCAATATGTTCAGGTTGTTGAACAAAAAATGCGGATCGACTTGTGATTGTAATCGCTTCAATTCACTTTCCTTTTGTTCCTTTTGCAATTTGAGCAATTTGGATTGTTCATCAAAAAAACTTTTGCCCATCAACAGCATGGCCAAAGGGGCGGTACTTTGTGCGTTTGAGACAATCATATTCACGATACTTTCTATGCCCGTGTCCATATTGAATTCATATCCCAAAGTCAAAGAATAACCGAAATCCATCAGGTATGATCCTACCAACAAGGTGGTCAACATAGCCAATAACGTCAGGAAGTATTGCTTTTTACTCAGGAAGTGATACAGCACATAATAAACCAATACCAAAGAAAAAACCGAATCGTATATAATCGTGAACACCAAGGAAGTCGAACAACGGAATATTTCATATGAGGTGAGGTTGGACATGAATATAAAAGGCGATGCGAATAACCAGTAAACCAGCAATAGCAAACCATCTTTCTTATCCAATTTTTTGTAATGCCAAACCATATTTATTATTCCGTTTCCGACCCAAGATACAGGAAAGGCGGCAAATACGCCGCCCTTCCGTTCTTACTTCTTTGGGTTTTTTATCCCCTTTCGGGAAAAAGAACGAATTATTAATTATTCCTCCTTTGTTCTTCCCTAGTGCTATTGCTCCTTCCTTTTTCCTTTTTCAAATGATTGTTTCCGAACTTGTAAGAAAAACTCAAATTCACCACCGGTCTTTCCCAATCCGAAATGATATCAGCATTCAAGTTTTCGTACTGAATGGTTCCCCGGTATTTATTGAATAAAAAGTCGCTTACATTCAGCTTTAATCGAGCTTTGCCATCCAAGAATTTGTACTGCACACCCGCACTCATCCCGAACATAGTCTTACCCCTCATGATTCCTTCCAATCCGCCACTCATGATCCAACCATTGTACTCCGCGCTCCAACTGTCGTCGAATGCATATTCCGCATTCAAAAAACCGATAACACTCCAAGCAGACTGGTCGAACGCCTCTATATTTCCATCATTGCGATAACGATCATAGTTGGCCATTACACCGCCATATCCGGAAAGTCCCTCGGCAAAAGTCAGCGGAAAAAACATACTAGTTCCGATACGTTCGAAGCTGTTCAAGTTGTCACTGAAACCATAGGCGATGCCCGTTTCGTCATCCTGCTCGGTTACCATTTGGATTTCATCCCTCGTCTTTTTGTATTCCACATTAAAGAATGGTTGACCATCATAAGTCAAAGAGAATTTCGTACTATGCGTCAATTCCGGCTTCAAAAACGGATTTCCCTTTTCATATGTATATGGATCCATGAAATAAACGAACGGGTTCATGGTACTATACCGGGGCCTTCTGATTCGGTGGCTGTAAGATATCACGCCTCCGATGGATTTGGCAATCGGAAAATTAACGCTTGCACTAGGGAACAATCTACGGTTATTCCGCTCTGTCAAGGAGTCCAAAGTCACGGAATATCCGGTCGCCCTTGAATCCTCATATCGCAATCCCGCCGAGAAACCCCAGCCATCTTTCGCATAGTTCCAATTGACATAAGCCGCACCGATGGATTCTTTATAGATGAAGTGATTGGTCAATCCGGCATCATTCACCCAAGTACCTTCGTCGAGTATCGATGCTTGCAAATCATTGTCCACTTTTGCATGGCTGTATTTGATTCCGGTAGTCAATTTATGGTCATTCCATATCGGCAATACATAGTCGATCTTCGCCGCCCAAACACTCGTTGAACTTGGCAAATCTTGCTGACGAACCAAAGACAATCCTTCTCCATAAGTATTGATGTCATTCACTGAATGACGGGCGTATTTGAAAAAGCCCAAGTCCGCGCTCAATTGTTGTCCGCTCGTATCGATTTCGAATTGATAATAGGAATCCGAAGAAAATATTCCGGTCGTACGGTCCAAATCACTGTCTGTATTCAAGTAAGCTTTGGAGCCGTCACTAGAAGTGATTTCTGAAGAAGTCTCCTTGGTCGATCGATTGATTCCGCCGAACAATTTGACGGCGGTTCCGATTTTATGCCTGTCCGAAAGCGAGTAGTCCACTCCCGACCGTAATCGTATACCATAAGGCTTGTAAGGGTCGTAAGTCGATGTGCTATAAGTTTGGTCACCGATATATCGCTTAACGACCAAAGTTTCCGTAGATGTATTCCGATTAAAGGAAATACTATTGGTGAAGTTGAATTTTTTATTCCGATAATTCAACGAAAGTCCGGTGCGGTACTTTAGTAGTTCTCCATATCCCACGCTTGCCGTTAAACGTCCATTCATGCCCAACCGAACATTTTTCTTCAATACGATATTGATGATTCCGGCCTGGCCTTCCGCATCAAATCTGGCATCGGGATTTTGTATGACTTCTATTTTTTCAATAGCATCACTAGGAAGGTCTTTCAACAATGACTCCATATCCACATAATGGGTAGGACGTCCGTCAATCATAATGTTGACCCCTTGTTGCCCGGCCAGACTTATCTTGTCTCCTATGACGATGATTCCCGGTACCTTTTTCAATACGTCTATGGCCGTTCCTCCCGATCCGACGATGCTATTCGCGACATTCACGATCATGGTTCCTCCGCGTTGTTCCAATAATGGTTTTTTGTAAGTGACTTCCACGACATCCAATTCAATACCGGCGTCCTGTATTTCTATCGTGCCGAGGTCGATATCCGCTTCCGCGGAAATAATATCCGAATAGTAATCCGTGAATCCCATTTGGCTCGCCTGCAAAATATATTCTCCGGAAGGAACGCCTTTGATTTCGAACATGCCGTTTTCTTCCGTCATTCCGGCTTCCGCCAATGTCGAATCCTTGGCATGAAGAAGCAATACATTCGCATATTCCACCGGTTGGCCTTCCTTGTCGGAAATGATTCCTGAGATTTTATGCTGTGCTTGTAATGAAATTGAAAATAAAAAAGTAATGATGATAAGAATTGAATTTTTCATGAACTTCGATTTTGTCGTTATTGATAATTCAAATCTATGGCGAAGTAGGAGCATAGTAAACCGAATTCTGACGGACAAGGAGACTAGCACCGCGAACGGAGAATTTTCGGCGTGAATGATTCACGGATGAATTTCTTTATTTTTGCCATTAGATGTTATCACGAAATTTTTTGTATAAAAGACGAATCGTTATTTTGGGAAT
>JAHDCE010000009.1 GCA_020630045.1 Saprospiraceae bacterium
GGATTTTCAAAATAACGGTTTGGCTATACTCAATTTTTCGCGATAACATCTATTAGAATAAATTAGAAGGACATTTGTACTTAATTTTGAGTATAATCTTTACTTCAATTACTTGCGCCTCTTGGCACTTGTTGACATATTTGTTATATTTCGTTTTGAGCATCGTGATAAATTTTAATTATTGAATTAAATATTCTCATCGCGGTGCTTAGAATACTAATGAGATCTAATTACAATATTTAATGAAATACTTTTCATTCCTAATATATATATTGTGTATTGCATTTTTTCCAATGATAAATGCAAACGCAAATACTCCATTGATAGAAAGGGATACCAACCCCCCTGATAAAAAATCAGAGTTCGAAGTTCCGGACGATATTAAAAACGAACTTGACGCCATCTTGGGCAATAAACCCAAACCTAAGCCCAAACCGGAATTACCACCACCCGGCTCAAAACTGACGGATAACGATTTGCTCAATATGGTGGAAGCCGAACAAGTCGAACGGGAAATTTTTCCCGTTAAAATCAAGGGGCGCGTACTTGGACATCGGGGACTTCAAGCACAAATCATTTTATATACTGACCCTGTCAGCAAGAAGCAAGTAGACTATTCTCTCTATATCCAAAAAGATGGAAGGTTTGAAACAACCGTGAATATTTATGAGCCTACTAGTGGTAAATTAGTATATGGTGCTAGGACAGCAGAGCTATTCATCCAGCCCGGCAACGAATTGACCATCAATTTTCAAGGGCAAGATTTTATGCGTTCCTTGTCGTTTCACGGTTCGGGGGCTGATGAAAACAAATTCATGAAAAACCTCCGATTCATTTTTAGGGAAGAAGATGCACATGCTCGCAGAAGAGTGAGCACCTATTCTCCAAAGAGATATAAAGAAATGCTTGATGAAAGCTTCGCTAAAAAAAATGACTTCTTTGAACGCGAAACCAAATCGGGTGATTTTTCTGATACCTTCCTTAATTTCGCCAAATCCGATATCGATTATTGGTATGCATATTCCCTAGACAATTATCCTTGGGAAAGACCTTTGTATTCCAATACGGAGCCGCCAATGGAAATCGAATTGGAATCATTCTTTGATTTTGAAAAAAATATCTCCGTTTCAAACGAAGATGCATTACACAACGATCAATATAGTTATTATCTAGGCGTATTTTTTGACAATATGAAACGCTTGGATGAAAACAAAGGATTGACCGATTTGGAATTGGCAGACAAATACTTGAAAGGGAAAGTCAAATATTATTATCAATGCAAAAGGCTTTACGGCAAATGCATCAGTGGCAAAATGCATGAAGTTACTTTTGAAATCCAAAAGTTCATGGAAGAATGTCCTCATGATGGCTATAAGGCATCTCTTCAACGTGTGGTCGCCGAGCAAAAAGGGTTGGTCGAAGGTATGCAAGCCCCTGACTTCAAATTAATGAACCTTGAAGGAGAAACGGTCTCTATGGAAGATTACAAAGGGAAAATTATTTATTTGGATTATTGGGCGACTTGGTGCCAGTCATGCATCCACCAAATTCACAACTCCAATTATCTCTGGAAAAAATTCCAAGGAAAAGATGTTGTCTTCCTGTATGTCTCTTTAGATGAAAGACAGGAAGAATGGAAAAAATATATCAAATACTCCAAAAAAATCGAAGGGATTCACCTACACGCCGAAGGCGGAATGAATTCTGAAATCGCGAAAAATTATTTTGTAAAAAAATTGCCGGCCGTCTTTTTAATAGACAAAAATGGCACGGTATCCCAAAGCCCCGCCAAACCACCAACCGATACAGGAATTGTCGATCAAATCAGCCGTTTGTTGGAAGCAAGGTGATATGGAGAATGACCTAATCATTGTTTCATGTATTATTTAAAACGCATATTTTTCTTAGGCATTATTTTGACAGTATTATCCATCGCATTCGTATGGATTTCCAATGTGTGGATTGTAAGAACTTCCAATAACAAGGTGTTTAACGATGTTTCCAATATCCCCTCAAATGATGTCGGATTATTACTCGGAACCGTTCGATATTTGAAAAGCGGTTATGAAAACCTTTATTTCAAATATCGCATCCAAGCAGCAACGGAACTATATAAAGCCGGCAAAATAAAACACATCTTAGTCAGCGGAGACAACCACAAACATGGATACAATGAACCCGAGGATATGCAACAGGCCTTGGTGGAAGCCGGTGTGCCTATCGAACACATTACCTTGGATTTTGCCGGATTTCGAACCCTGGATTCAGTAGTTCGCTGTAAAGAGGTTTTTTCTCAAAACAAGTACACTATCATCTCCCAACCATTTCATAACCAAAGAGCCGTATTCATCGCACAAGCTTATGATATGGACGTCATTGCTTTTAATGCAGCGGATGTGCCACAAGCATATGGACGAAAAACGCGACTTCGTGAAATATTTGCTAAGGTCAAGGCAGTACTAGATGTCTATGTGCTTAGGACAACCCCAAAGTTCCTAGGAAAAAAAGAACATATTCCCTTGTAACGGGTGTTCGGAGAATTCCGATTTTCTCGATTGCCGACTTCTCCTTACATTTGAAGGAAATCCAAAAATATTCAATACCATGAGGTTGAAAATCGCAGCCGGCAACTGGAAAATGAACAAGACCTATGAAGAAGGGTTACAACTTGTTCGTGAAATAAAGGATGCCACTTCTCATAAAGAAGGAAGACACGTTATTATCGGAACACCATTTATCCATCTTAAAGATGCGGTGAAGATATTAATTGATTCTCCTTGGGTGGATGTCGCCGCCCAAAATTGCCATCAAGCCGAAAAAGGAGCCTATACCGGAGAAATTTCCACCTCTATGCTTCAATCTATCGGTGTCAATTACGTCATACTCGGGCATTCCGAAAGGAGACAATATTTTCATGAAACCAATGAAACATTGATCCAAAAAGTAGATGCCGTTCTAGGAGCCGGAATGACTCCCATTTTTTGTTGTGGAGAATCCTTGGATATACGAAATGAAGGATGGCACGCTCGATACGTCAACGGACAATTGGAAAAATCCTTGTTCCATCTCCATGAATCCGAATTCAAAAAATTGATTATTGCTTACGAACCCATCTGGGCTATCGGTACAGGAGTGACCGCATCCCCCGAACAAGCACAAGAAATGCATGCTTCTATCCGGGGTTTTATATCCGATAGATACGGCAAAGAAATCGCATCTAATCTAACTATCTTATACGGCGGTAGTGTAAAACCAGCCAATGCAGCCCAGCTTTTCGCTCAACCCGATGTTGATGGAGGATTGGTCGGGGGAGCTTCTCTGACTTGTGAAAACTTCCTGCCGATTATCAATCAACTTTAATTCATGTCATATCTCTGCTATCGAATATCCACGCAGCCTGAAATGGCTGAAATCGTCATGGCTTTTCTAGGAGAAATGCCATTTGATTCCTTCGAAGAACAACCTGAAGGATTGAATGCTTACATCCCTGAAAAATTGCACGATCCATCCGTTGACGGGCAAGTGGGAATACTAGCGGAGCAATTCGGATTTGAATTTCAAAAAGAACATATTCCATATAAAAATTGGAACGAGGTATGGGAGTCCCAATTTCAACCCATCAAAGTAGGTAACTTTGTGGGTATCCGGGCAAATTTCCATCCTCCATTTGAAAAAACAGAATACGATATCGTTATCAATCCGGAAATGGCATTCGGCACAGGACATCATGCCACCACACACATGATGATGCAGTTAATGGAAAATATCCCCTTCCGGGGGAAAACTGTTTTGGATTATGGGTGTGGGACGGGTATCTTGGCCATATTAGCCCACAAGCTAGGGGCTATCGAAATCGATGCAGTTGACATTGAAGCACCTGCGGTGAGGAATACACGTGAAAATATGGAACGAAATCAAACTCAATTCCACATTATGGAAGGGGATTTGAAAGTCGTTCCTCCCAAAATATACCAAACGATATTAGCAAATATCAATCGAAATGTAATACTTGAATCCTTAAAAACGTTACATCAAATGACCGATCCCGGAAACGTATTGTTACTTTCCGGAATATTAGAAACGGACGAACACATCATAAAACAAGCGTTATTGACCCAAGGATTCCTTCCTTTTGAAACACTTCGTCGTGGCAAATGGATTGCCATCAAAACTTATCGAAGGTATTAGAAGCAATCCTTTCATTTACTTAGACTTGTCCTAGCAAGTACATAAAATCATATCATGATGATGAGATTCCTTACGATTTTATTTTTTTCTACATTTTTTATTGGTTCCTTATTCGCCCAAACACCCAAGGAGTTTTCTAAGGATTCCGGGCAATTCATCAAAGATTTGGAAACCTATATGGCTAAAAACCAAACAGAAGAAGTCCAAGTCGCTATCGCAGGATTCAAAGCGGCTCATTCTAGGGGGGCTTTTAATCCAGAGGCTTTCGCTAAAATTCAAGAAATCTGTGGCGAAATGCTAGCCAAAAAAATGCAACCAGCGCCCTATTTTTCAAAATATGTCGGCACACTCGCGTCTATTTCCAAAAAAGAAAGAAGCAGCTCCCGAATCGATGAGTTCAATAAAATTTGCGGACTCATTGTCTCTGACATTGACGGAAGGAACTTTAAATCATACAAATCATATCTAAGCTTTTCGGACGCTTTTTACAATAGGAGTGCTATCCGGGAAAGTGCAGGGTCGATTTGGAGAGTGGTTGCTCCCAAATACGATATTTCATATAATGAAAAAGACCTATTGGTTAGTTTTAAAAAAGTGACCCTAGTCGGTGCCCGTAAAAATGATTCTATTCAAATCGAAGAAACAGATGGAACATATAGGCCATTTACTGATATATGGAGTGGACAAGGAGGACAAGTGAGTTGGGGGCGTCTAGGAATCGAAGAGGTTTTTTGTGTCCTAGGAAAATATGAATTCGAGGTTAAGAAAAATAGTTATACCTGTAAGGATGCTACATTGCATCATAACAAATATTTCCCCGGACAACCCATTAAAGGAACATTCGAAGACCGTATTATTGTGAAAAGTGGAAAAACCAAATCCACATATCCTAGATTTTTATCAGATAATAAAATATTGGAAATCGAAAATTTAGGAGCGGATGTCAAATACAAAGGAGGATTTAGGCTAGAAGGTAGAACAGTTTATGGATATGGTGATAAAGATCAAAAAGCGACAGTGTCAGTATTGTCTTCCAAATCAGGGAAACCCGCATTCACCGGAAGATCCGAATTGTTCTTAATTAAAGAAGATGACCAAAGAATAGTTGCTGAAGGGGTCGAAACAAGTATCTATTTTGGACAAGATTCTATTTATCACCCGTCTTCCAATTTGAGGTATGAAATCGCTGATAAAGCACTTTCTGTAAAACGCGGTGAAAGAGGAAGTGATCGAAATCCATTTTTCAATTCCTACCATAATATCAATATCGAAACCGATAATATGGATTGGGTCGTCGATACCGATACCATCGAACTAGGAAAGAAAACTATTGGATTTGGTGGTGGGGAAAGTAAAAGCCTAGTCGTAGAATCCTATCATTATTTTAATGAAGATGATTATCGAAACTTACAGAGCATTTCTACTGTAAATCCGATTGCGGCATTTATGGCATATTACAAGCAAACCGGATCAGATGACCTTGACGCCAATGGATTGGCGAAAAAAATCAACCCCAAATTTGATGCGGACGGAATCAAATCCCTCCTTTATGCTATGGTCGCCAAGGGATTCATCAAATATGATGAGGAAAATCAAGTCGTTTATATCCAGGAAAAAATGAAACACTATGCCAAAGCGGCGGTCAAGAAAACGGATTATGACCTGATTTCCATAACCTCTAAAACCAAAGATACCAACGCATATATCTTCCTGGATGAAGCCAATGAAAATCCGATTGATGTACAAGCGGTAAAATTCGTAGAATTTAGCCCTGCCCAAAAGGTAGCGATGAAACCTATGGGTAACCAAATCATGGTAAAGAGGAACCGGAACATGGATTTTAATGGCAAGTTATTCGCAGGAATGAGTGTTTTCCAAGGAAAAGATTTTCATTTCAACTATAATGATTTCGCCATACAAATGGATTCCATTCGATTCTTCGATATATTTGAAAACTCAGGTCAAGAAGATGAAAATGGAGACCCCATCGCCTATTCAATTAACTCCCGAATCGAAGGACTTTCCGGAACTCTTCTTATTGATGCGCCCAATAATAAGTCCGGTAAAGAGGATATTGAAATATTCCCTTCATTTTCAAGTAAGGGTTATAGCTACGTTTATTACGATGACCGAAAAATCCAAGAAGGTGTTTATACCCGCGATTCGTTCTATTTTAGACTCAATGAATTCGGACTCAATAAACTGGATAACTATCAAATCTCCGATATTGATTTCAAAGGGAAAATGTTTTCTTCAGATATTTTTTCTCCCTTTAAAGAACGATTGAAACTGGATACTGAAGACAAGTCCTTGGGCTTTATCCATAAAACACCAAGTGGTGGTTACAAAGCATATATTCGAGGAACTCCCGCTGGTAAGGGCAATTACGAAGGAGATGTCATTCTTTCCAACGAAGGAGGATTTGCCGGAGTGGGAACGGTGAATTATCTGAGTGCTTCCATTGATTCCGAAGATATCGTTTTCCGTCCTGATAATACCACTTGTTCTGCACGGACATTTACATTGTCCGAACAGCGGGGAACCAAGGTGGAAGTGCCGGAGGTTTCCGGTGTGGATGTAGATGTCCTTTGGCGTCCATACAAAGACAGTATGTATGTAACGCCCAAAGAGGCCGTATTTAATATCTTCAAATCCGGCCTCCATACTTTTGATGGAACACTTATCCTGACCCCGGGTGGATTAAGGGGGAAAGGTTTATTGGATTGGGATAAAGCCTCTATGAGTTCTAGTGATATGTTGTTTGGAGCCTTTTCCGCAACCGCGGATACTTCCAACCTTAAAATCAAGGCCATTGGAGTAGAAGGTCAAATCGCTTTCGATACGAAGAATGTGAAATCGGACATCGATTTTGATAAAGGTACTGGTAACTTCAAGGCCAACTCATCCGAAATTACCACCTCCATGCCATATAATAAATATATGACATCAATGAATGAGTTTGATTGGGATATAAAAGGCGAAACCATCGATTTTAAATCCGAACCCGGAAAGCTTGATGAATTTTTGTCACCGGCCAAAGATTCCCTCTTGTTTAAGGGGAACAAAGCCTTGTATGACCTAGCGAGTAGTACCCTCAAAATCGGAGGAGTACCTTACATACCAACCGCCGATGCTTGGGTGTATCCCGAAACAGGCGATGTGGAAATCCAACCGGGAGGGAAAATGACAACGCTTGAAAACGCACGTATTCTAGCAAGTATAGAAAACAAATATCACGTCATCACCAAGGCAACCGTAAATGTTCAGAGTGGAAGACACTACAAAGCCAGTGGTTATTACGAATACAACGTCGGAAACAAGGAACAGGAAATCCTGTTCTCGAATATCATCGGGGCTCCGATGGGAAAAGGAAAAAAATCTAAGAAAAAACCAGCCACGAAAGGGAGTGGGAAAGTAACGGCCGAAGAGGAGTTCTATATTGACCATAAAACTAAGTTCCAAGGAGAAATCTCCCTAAGATCCACTAACCGTAACCTCGAATTTGAAGGGTATGCCCAGTTAGATATGAAACTGCCTCAAAACCCTTGGTTCTCCATCAAAAGCAAAGCGGATAAAAAGAATCTCGTCATTGAATACAAAAAACCAAAAACGACTACCGGAGACCCATTAAAAACCGGGCTGTTTATCATGAGGGCGGGCAGTGACCCTTATTTGAACGTGATGAGTGTTCCATTCGCTAGAAAAGATCGTGGTCTAATGGATGTAGTCGGAGTATTTAAATATGACAAAAAAGAAGATGCTTTCTTCTTCGGCGATTCTTTACGTTTGACCAGAGGAAGTTACACCGGAAACATTTTTGAAGTCAATAATAAGACAAGGACATGCACGGCATCAGGAGAGTTCAATGTTTGTGAAGGCCTTAAGTTCTTTACCCCTACCGTTGTAGGAAGGGCAGAGATGAAATTGCCCAAAGAAGTCATCGCAAAACCGGTAGAAACGCCTCAGGACTCTACTGGCACTGCTCCCGCTCCTCCAAAGAGGAAAACCCAACAGCTCAAGATGGATGTCCTCGCCGGAATCTCTTATATCCTTCCGGAAAAAATGCAAAAAATAATGGTAGAAGACCTCAAGAAAAACCTTTATGCCGGAGAAGGTATATTGGTGAATAATAGGTATTCACAAATGATTCCTGATGTGGTCGGTTCCTTAGTCAAATCCAAAAAGGCTTATGATCAAGTTTATGCCGAATTCAAAAATTACAACCAAGTCAAGCTTCCCAAAACTGAAAAACACCTCTTCTTTTTCAGTTATCTGCCCATGAAATGGAATTCCAATACCCAATCATTAGTATCTAGGGAGAAAATGTTGGGACTCGCTATGTTGGACGGAAATCATATCCACAAACAAGTGGAAGCCTACATCGAATTCCGTATGCCCGGCAACATGGAAGATGGCATGCACATGTACATCAAAAATCCTGTAGAGGGAGGTCATTATTATTACTTCAAATACAAAAATGGAGTACTGGCGACAGTGTCCAGTAACCCGGCTTATATCCAAGCCCTACAAGGCATGAAGGAAAAAGAATTGGTCATCAAAATGGGCAAAGACGAATCCTATATGATTGAAGCGACCAGTCCGGTATCCGCCGATATTTTTGTCAATCGTGTAAAATCCGCTTGGTCTAACTATTAATAATATATTCCCCTTCCGGGGAAATAATAGGAGAAGTGCCGCTGGAATCAAATTCCGACGGCACTTCCTATTATAACCAAACACTTATTGCATCAGTATCTCTTGCCCGCTTTGTATCAAGTAAGCTTTTTCAATTTCTCCTAGTGTATTCCGCTCAAACCGGAATTGAATCGGCGTCCAAGGAAGACGGAATAAATCCGGACCTTCTGGATAAACATAGAATGTCGGATTCCCCTTGATGTTGACCTGAAGCCGTCCATTTTTCGGACGGAAACGGGCTTTTTTCCCATTCTCAAAACGAAATTTTTTCTTGTACGATTTCAACTCCTTTTCAGATAATGGATAAGGCTTAAAAAGGAGCTCGTCCTCCGGAATTTCCTCGTTCATAGCGATACGCCCAAGTGTATTGGTAACATGTCCGACCCAGCCATGCTGATCGGCGGTATTCGAAATGGCCGTTACCGCAATATTGGCATCCCAATAAATCGAAAGGAAGGTACTGGTTCCCGCTTGTGCACCGCCATGTCGGATTACTCTTCCATATTTCTCATCTTCTGCCAAGAACCAACCAAGACCATACGGAGCTCCTTGCTTTTCGATTGAAGGTGCCTCCATCATCATTTGCATAGACGCTTCTGAAAGAAGTTTACCTTCCATTAAAGCACCCGCGAAACGGAGCAAATCCTCAGAGGTAGAGCGAATTCCACCACCCGGATATTTATATGTGAGCGGGCCCCATTTGTCCGAAACAAGTCTCCCTTTTTTGTCCTGCTTATACAAAGCGGAAGTACCGGAAGGATTCACCCCCGGAAATTCAACAGAAGTACGTGTCATTCCGGCCGGCCCCCAAACCGCTTTAGTCATATAGTCATTGTATGAAAGACCGGTTACTTGCTCGATTATCGCCCCTAGGACAGTATATCCATAAGTACTATACATATAATCCGTTCCTGGCTCAAAGGCCAACGCTCTATTTTTAAATAAATCTAGGGCATCTGTCAAATTCTCAAATGTACCATTGAACTTAAGATCCTTTTTTGATTGATAATGCGGGATGCCCGAAGTATGATTCAGTAATTGACGAATAGTGAAATCCCCTTTCGCCTTCTTCGGATAGTCGGGAAGATATTTCTGAATGGGAACATCGAGTTCGAGTTTTTTCTTTTCTACCAATTGCAATATAGCTACAGCGGTCATAGGTTTGGAAATGGAAGCTATCCGGTGTATCATGTCGCTTTTTGCGGGTAGTTTTTTTTCCTTATTCGCAAACCCCGCCGCTCCTGACCAATAAATACGCCCTTGTTTATAGATTCCCGCCGTCGTACCCACTGAATTTTTAAATTGATTTTGTTCCTCCAAAAGCGATTGTGCTTTTTGAGCGGAGTCCTTATCCATAGATTCCGAAGGTTGTCCAAAAGCATAAGATGAAGTGGCAAGAACAAAGAGGAAAGTGATGATTTTTGCTAAATTTTCCATGATTGATTTACTTATGTTTTTTAATAAGAGTCCTAAGTCCATTGAGTATTTTGACTCACATGGACAAAATTAAGGGGAGATAAAGCTGTTTCGCTTGTAATTTTTGTCAACTGCTCATAGCATTTGTGAACAGCTTTACTTCAATGGCAATCCCCCCTATCTTGTGAAGGCAATGAAAATGATTAGGATAATCAAATATTTAGTCAGTATTGGTTTGCTGTTTAGTTTGTTCTCCTGTGGAGAAAATCCACATCGGTATTCACCCGTTCATCGGGCGTACAAAGATGGAGACACCTTGGTATGGGCACAAAAGGAATTTGATGATTCAGATTGGCTCCCCTTTCAGGAAAACAAGGACAACGGCATCTTTTGGGTACGTTTTGATATTGTATTTGATAGCCTGAGCACACAATTACAACACAAGGAACTACAAGTGATTTCCCTAGGCTCATATGACGCTTATTGGGACGGACATTTCATCGGTTCCAACGGAAAGGTCGGCCAATCAGAAGAAACAGAAACTCCCGGAACATTTATCAGCTATTTATTGCTCCCCGACTCCTTAGCAGAAACAGGTCGTCATGTTTTAGCCCTTCGTGTTTCCAATTACCATTCTTCTTCATCTTTTGTTTGGAATACTTTTCGGGTGGGAGAGTATTCCGGTATATCCAATCAATACAAAACCATAGGTGCTTTTATGTATATCCTTGCCGGTGGATTCCTGATTACCGGAATATATTTCTTATTCACATATTTTAGCCAAGGAAGAAAAAAAGATGTATTGATTTTTGGATTGGTGGGGTTGTTGTTTTTCGGGTTGATATTTTTCGAATATTTCAAGTTCTTTTTTCAATATGAATATCCATTTCATGTCAAAAGACTCATGCTGATATCCATCTTCAATTTGTCCGTTTCTTTTTTAGTACCTTACTTTTTTATTGAACATTTCAACCTTCCTAAACGAAAATTATTAGCGAGTTGCCTTGCGGCGGGATTCCTTTATACGCTGTTCATTCATTTTAGCGAACTGAATTATGATTATATCAATAAAATATGGAGTACGGTAATGTGGTGGGGGGCTATGCTAATTGTAATATTCGCACTCTTTGTCCGTCGGAAAAATGCAGGTTTCATATTCGTGATATTGTCGCTTTGTATATTGCTATATTCAGGCGTATTTCGGTACGATATCGGTATCATGTTATATGATTATGATATCAATTTATTTTTATCTTTTACAATGCTTTCATTGGCCATGTTATATCTCTTAGCGAAAAACGCTAAAGAACAACGGTTGGCATACGAAGCCTCCTTAGTACATTCTGAACGTTTAAAAAATGAATTGTTGAAAAAACAACTGCAACCCCATTTTTTAATGAACACATTGACCTCCTTGATGGATTGGGTCGAAGAGTCTCCCGAACGCGGAGTGGACTTTATAGAAGTCTTATCCAAGGAGTTTGAAATCATGACTGAAATCGCTGATGAAAAATTAATTCCCATTCGTAAAGAAATCGATTTGTGTCAATTTCATATTGATATTATGAGGTACAGAAAAGAAATCGAATATGTTTGAGAAGAACATGATATTGATGATAAAATCATGATTCCTCCTGCGATATTTCACACCATTTTAGAAAACGGAATGACACACGGTCTCCCTAGAGATGGAAAGTTGATTTTTCGACTCTCTTATTCCAATACGAATAAGGAAAATCGTTTTGAATTTCATATGATAGGAAAGATACGGAAAAAACGAAAAAACAAGAAGTCAGGTACCGGGCATAAATATATCCGCTCACGCCTACAAGAAAGTTTCCCTGATAGATGGAGTTTTACATCCGAAAAATCATCAGGAGGATGGTTGACTGTTATTACAATACAAAGTTGATTTTATGCATGTTTTAATCATTGAAGACGAATATCGAATCGCCAATAGAATCAAGCGAATGCTCAAAGAAATATTGTCTGATGAATTGCTGGAAATACATCAAGTAGAAGACGTAGAAGAAGGCATCGATTATTTGAATACGAATGCGATAGATTTACTTTTATTAGACCTCAATCTAAATGGAGAAGATGGGTTCGAAGTATTGTCAGAAATCGGAGCTGGAGATTTTCATGTTATCATCGTTTCAGCATACAAAGAAAAAGCCGTTACCGCTTTCGAATACGGAATATTGGACTTCGTCCCAAAACCATTTACAGAAAAAAGATTAGCCCAGGCCTTAGCCCGAATCAAAGGACGGAATTTGAATACTCCGACCCCCATGCGATATTTGTCAGTATTAAAAAAAGGAAGATATTTACTCTTAGATATAAATGAAATACTATTCTTTCAAGGAGCCAACGTATACTCCGAAGTTCACATGAATGACGGCCGTAAAGAAATCCATAATAAATCATTAGAAAAACTAGAACGGATTCTACCCCCAAGATTCAAACGCATCCATAAATCATATATCGTCGATTGGAGCAAAGTAAAAGCATTAGAATCAGCCCCCGGAAGCAAGTATTCCCTAATTTTAAAAAACGGAAAAATACTTCCCGTAGGACGTACCAGATACAAAAACTTAAAAACCGAAAACCTATAACCACTCCCCCAAAACAAGTCCCAAAGGGACGCCATAAAAAAGCCCATCCCGATAGGGATGGAAACAAGTCCCACCGGGACGCCATACCAAAGCCCATTCCGAAAGGGATGGAAACACCCAAAGGGACGCCATACCAAAACCCATTCCAAAGGGATGAGAAAAAAAAACACCCCCAATGGGTAACAAATCCCCCCATCCCGGAACATACAGGTAAAAAATCATAGAAAATGAATCCTGTATTCCAAGTAAGTATCACCCTCCTCATCCTAATGTTCACCACATTCACGATGAACGCCCAACCCGAAACAGGCGCCAACGCCGACTTCACCGCACTCAACCCGACCGGTAACATCGTACCACCCACACCCGAAGCCGCGGCACTATCCAAGTACATCGACATACCCATCAGCCAGTACACCGGAACACCACAAGTATCCATTCCACTAGGAAGCATCGGCGGCCGCGAACTCAGCGTCCCCATATCCCTATCCTGCCATGCATCCGGACTCAAAGTAGAAGAAATCTCCTCCTGGGTCGGAGCCGGATGGTCACTCAACGGCGGCGGCGTCATCAGTCGTACCATCAAAGGACAACCCGACCAATTCACCTCCGACTTATGGCAAGGATTCACCGAAGACGGCAACTACGACATCGACTTCTGCGAATCCAGCGCCGAACATTGGATGATGCTCAACGGATGTATCGACACCGAGCCCGACGCATGGTTTTTCAGTACACCCGACGGAAAATCCGGCAAATTCATGTACGACCACAAAGGACGCATCCACGTCATCCCGTACAGCGACATCATCATCAAAGCCATTGACGACGGAGGCTTCGAACTCACCACGCCGGACGGCATCAAATACATATTCGGAGTAGACACCCGCACCGGCGAAACCCGTCACGATGCCATGGACACACAAGGCAACTGCTCCGGATTCGGAAGCCTGACACCTTGCCCCGCACCACCCACATCACCCGTTTCCACTTGGTACATCACCGCCATGATTTCTCCTAGCGGACAAGACACCATCCTGTTCGATTACCAAGCAGAATCATACAGTTACGACCAGCTCGGATTCACCACCGGTATGCAACTGGTAGAAGGAGAATCCGCCATGCCCGAAAACCTCATCAGCGAATGCGTGAACAATATTACCGTACAAGGATGGAAGTTGGCAAAAATCAGCTCCTCCACCGGACAATCCGTAGAATTCATCGCCAGCGATGATCGCTTGGACTTACCCGGTTCGAAAGTGCTGGACAAAGTCCTTTTCAAATCCGGCGAAACCACCCTTTCGGGCTTTGACCTCCAACACGGATACTTCACCTCCAAAGGAGGAAACGTAGGAGACAAAACCGCCCTTCGACTCAACCAAGTCGTCCCCTTCGACCGAATAGGCAACACACAACCCGGATACCTGTTGGATTATTTTGGCGACAGCCGCCCCGTCAGGAACCACCAAGGACGCGACCACTGGGGACTCTACAACGGACCGACAGAAGGCGTACTTCCGCAAACCTACCTACGTTGGGATGCTGCGAATGAAGAATTCGTTCCCATTCCCGACGCCTTGGAAGGCAAAGGGGATTTCAGAATGGATTTCGCCCTCATGGGAACCATCAAACGCATGACATTCCCCACAGGAGGATATACCGAAATGGAATTCGAACCCCATGACTACGGCACATTCGGCATCGAAGGCGACCAACAACTTTACCGAGTCACCGGAAAAGGATCCTTGGACTTCGCCTACACCTACGATGCCGCTCAGCCCTACAAAATTTCAAACGAATTCACCCTTACGGGAAATAGAAAAATGATTCGAGTAGGAAGTATTTTCAATACAAAAGAATCCTACGACAACGCATTCGTCAAAGTATGTCCCATGACCACCTGCTTCCCGGCCGACGTATCGACATTGATGGACTGCCCCGAGTGCTTGGACATCACAGGAAAAGAATCCTTCGAATTGCCGGCCGGCACCTATCGTATTTTCGCCTTCATGATGGAATGCGATGATGCCGCCGCATGTACGGAAACATTGAGCTTACCCCCTTACAATAATATTCCGGCAGCGACCGGTTTCGATTTCACCGATGCCAATTTCGATGGACATACCATCGACTTCACCCTACATTGGGAAAAATACGAAGAACACGAACCCGTCCTCGCCAAGCAAGGGGGAGGTATTCGCATCAAGCGAATCAAAACCCGTGAATCCGCCGCCTCAACGGACGATGTTTTAGTCAAAGAATACATCTATCGCCAATGGAATGAAGAATTGGAAGAATGGGTCTCCAGCGGAAAAATGAAATCCGCTCCACAATACAGCTACCTCATGGTAGCCGACAACTTCATTTACAACTTGCCCGATGGCGAAGCCGTACCGCAAGGAACAGTGGTCTTCACCGGATCGGATGCCAACGAAACCTGCGACGCACCCGGAGGAATCGGCAAAATCGGCATCTACAAAACCATCAGCCGAACCAATTTGGCGAACCCCGAAAGCATCAAAGGAAGCAACGTCGGTTACGACCAAGTCACCGAAAGATATGGCGAACAAGGAGCCAACGGCGTTGCAATCAGCTACTTCAAAAATGTAGGATACAGCCGCTTGGAACAAAAAGCGATGGCGGGATCATTCCCCTTCGTACCACAATCCTATGTCGATGCCGACGGTTACGGATTGCTACTCAAACAAGAAATATACAAAAGGACGGACGAGGGTCTCGAACTCCGTTCACGAACCGAAAACGAATACGCCGACGACCTGCCCATCAACCGAAAAGGATGGACGGAACCCTACGAGCCCGCTTTCGGATACAAGTACGGCCGCAAATACATGAGCGGTTGCTCATACTGCACACCTGTAGGACATTATCCATCCGAGTATGGAGACCAGCCTTACGATGTCAAAACATACAACACCCATTCCAAGTGGTTTACCCTGACACGCAGCACACAAACCACCTTTGAAGGTGATGCCGAGATGTCCGTTACCACGGAACATGAGTACAGCCCGAACCACAGGCAACCCATCGAAACCCGAGTGGATTTCGGAGACGAAATCATGTTCACCAAAACATTATTCGCGGATGATGTGGATTTATCCGCCGCCGCCGTCCTAGGAGCGGAAGCGGCCGTCATCGACGAATTGCAACAACGCAACATGGGCATGATGCCCCTAGGAACCGCCATTTACAGGCAACGGGTAGGACAGACCAAAAAGTTGGTCGGTGCCGATTTCAAAACATTCAGAATATTGCCGAACAATCGCATAGTCCCAACCGAAATTTACAAAGTCGAAATCTCAGAACCCCTAGCAGCGACTTCATTCAACTTGCCGACAGTGACGGAAGAAGGCGTATTCGATATGGATGTCCTGTACAAACTACAAGGAACCATCACCGGATACGATACTGATGGCAACCTGACAGAATACCGCAAACCGTTCAACAATCCGATGTCCTTCATCTGGGGATATGACGGCTTGTTGCCGACCGCCAAAATCGTCAACGCGGCGACGACGGAAACCGCATTTTCTTCCTTCGAAATCGCAGGCGACCGCTCAGCTACCGCCAACGGTGGATGGGTACTACATGAAAACGTCGATTGGACGGCGGAAGGTCAAGGCAAAACCGGTGTCGCAGCTGCGCAAGTACCCGTAGGAGCCACGATTTCACGTACCCTTACGGGAACGGAAGGAGAGCGTTTCGTCCTAGCGTTTTGGTACAAGGGCGGCAGTGTCGCCGTACTGGTCAACGGTACCCAAGTGGACATCGCCCCTAGCGTTTCCGAGTGGACTTATTTTGAAAAAGAATTGAATATAACCGATGGACAATCGGTCGGCGTTACCGCCGCCAACGGTTCCCTCGTATTGGACGAATTGCGATTGCATCCAGACGACGCCCTGATGGAAACCTTCGCCTTCGACCCGATTACCAAGCAAGTCATCACGACGACCGCCGTCAATGGCCTAGCGACCTACTACGGTTACGATACTTGGGGACGCTTGTCTTACAGTCAAGACAATGACCATAATATCATCGCCTACAACGAATACAAATACCAAGGCGAAGACGGCAGCGCGCACAACAAAATCGTCTCTCGTGTTTCCTTGGTAGAAGGCTTGAAAAATCCAAGTACATTCCTATCTCAGTTCAATGGCTTGGCTTGGAAAAACAAACGCCAAAGCGTAGCCTACATGGACGGTCTCGGCCGCCCTGTACAACAAGTGAGCATGAAAATGTCTCCTACGGGACGCGACATGATCCAAGCGCATGAATACGACGAATACGGCCGTGAAACCAAGCAATTCTTGCCATTCACCAAGCCGAATAACAATGGCGGATATGTAGAGGACGCAGTCGCTTATCTGATGGATTGGTACCACGATAACCCGACCAACGCATCGGACGATGAAATGACGACCGAAACCGATTTCCCGTTCACGGAAGTGGTATTGGAAAGAAGCCCCGAGAGCCGTGTACTGGAACAAGGCGCTCCGGGAGCCGATTGGCAAATCGGAAGCGGACATACCTTACAAAATGGTTATGGTATCCTTCGCCCCTCAGCCACCGGTTTGGTACCCGAATTGGCTTACATCCACCAAGTAAGGGATTTCTACAGCAACGGAAATTACGAGGACGGCGCATTGGCATTCGTCACTTCCAAGGACGAAAACGGCAACGTGACCATCTCTTATACCGATAAGCAAGGGCGTGTCATCCTAGTACGTAAAGTGGTGACGGAAGGGACTTCCGTCCAAACGGTGGACACCTATAACATCTACAACGGATTCGGTCTGCTGGCGGGCGTCGTTTCGCCGGAAGGCGTCAAACAAATGATAGCCACGGGCAATTGGGATTACACCCATGCCGATTACGACAAGTGGGTCTATCGCTATCGCTACGACCACCGCCTGCGATTGGTCGCCAAGGACATTCCCGGAGCGGGCACGACCCGATTCTGGTACGACAAACGCGACCAATTGGTGTTCACGCAAGACGCCAAACAATCGGCGGTGAACAACATGGAATTCTTTTATACCAAATACGACGCCCTGGGGCGTCCGGTAGAAACGGGTGTCCGCTATGTACAAGAAGCTGGCGGAATCTATGACCCGACCATCGACCTACAAGCACAAACGACATTCCATGAAGAACATATTTCGACACATGCCTACTATTTGGGTTACACCAATCAAGCGGTGCCGGCTCAACACAAGAGCGTCCACACCGTCACCTATTACGACAACTACGACTTCGATAATAATGATATGCCGGATGTGACTTACGACAACAATCCGGGCAGCGGCGTCGCCGTGCCACAAGCGCCTTTCGCCTTCACCAGAGGACAGGTGACCGGTTCCAAAGTCCGTGTCCTAGATGCTTCCGCCGCTTGGTTGACGACCACCTCATTTTATGATGACAAGGGGCGTGTCGTCCAAATCCACGGTGACAATCACCTAGGAGGACAAGACGTGACCAGCACCCAATATGACTTTTCCGGTAAGGTATTGAAAACGATCAGAAAGCACTCCGTCACATTGGACGGCGCCACTGAAAATCATCGTGTCTATATGCGATATGGTTATGATGACGCCGGTCGCGCCAAATGGGTGGAACACAAAGCGGACAACGACCCGGTACAACGGGTGTCCTTGCACCATTACAATCAATTGGGACAACTCATCGAAAAAGACCTACACCGCGTCAGCGCCGGATTGTTCTTGCAGTCGGTGGATTACCGATACAACATCCGGGGTTGGTTGGAAAAAATCAACGATGTACAAGCGCCGATGGATCGCATCCGTATGCACACTTCCGCCAAGGGCGGCGTATATGTGGCGTCCCTTACGGGAAATGAAATCGCCGTACAAAAGACGGTGGACGTATTGCCGGTTGGCGCAACGGATTTCACCACACAGACGGCAACTAAGACATTGGAATTGGAAGCACCGCAAGCCTTCAGCACATTCACCATCGACATGAACGATTTCACGATGGACGCTTCCGAAGAAGTGGATGCCGCTGTAGCGGAATTGGTGATTCGGGTTACCGACGCCATGGATGCCGCCGGACTGACCGACGAAGCGACCCGCTCGGCGGTGATGAACGAAATCCTACAATCCGCCAAAGACACTTGGTTGTTGATTTTGGACGGATACGATGAAGACGACAATGATTTGTTCCGTCAGCGATTGTACTACAACCAAGCCAACGAAATGCTGGGCGTACCCGCCCAATACAATGGCAATGTAGCCAGTACGGTCTGGCAGGTCGCCGGCGAAACCCGTAAGACTTACGGCTTCAAATATGACGGTTTGAATCGCTTGAAAGAGGCGGTCTTCGCCGACATTTCTCCCGAAGACCAATACGACTTCAACGAATTCTACTCGGTGCCGGAGGTTTCCTACGATTTCAACGGCAATATCTTAGGGTTGAAACGAATGGCGCCCAAGTCGGTCTACACCCCTTACGGCGACGTGAACCAACACGTATTGGATGATTTGACATATAGCTACGAAGGCAATCGCTTGGTCGCTGTGGAAGACGCCGGTGATGTGGCGAAAGGTTTCAAAGACGGCGCCCACTTCGCCACGGAATACTTGTATGACGCCAATGGCAATTTGGTGGAAGACAAAAACAAAGGCATCACGATCGAATACAACCACCTCAACCTGCCCAAGTTGATTACCTGGGCGGATGGTCGGAACATCAGCATCTTATACGATGCCGCCGGTGTCAAATTGACCAAAACGGCGACCGACCCGAGTACGGGCAATTCTACCACGACCCACTATGTGGCGGGCTTCGAATACAAGGACAATACGCTGGCGTCCATCGCCCACCCGGAAGGACGTTGTGTCCCATCCGGCAGTTACAGCAGCTACGCCGTAGACGGTGTATTCACCGAAAACCGATATACCTACGAGTATGTCATCAAAGACCATTTGGGTAATAACCGGATCACCTTCGCCGACCTCGACAACGACGGTTTGGTAGAAGCCGACGACCCCGCCAATTCGGAAATATTACAAGTCGCCGACTACTACCCCTTCGGTATGGAAATGGACGGCCTACAACGTCAATTGGTCGGCGCCAAAAATATGTATCTTTACAACGCAAAAGAGCTGAACGCCGATTTCGACCTCGACTGGCACGACTACGGCGCGAGATATTATGATGCCGCAATAGGCAGATGGCATGCTGTGGATCCTTTGGCGGAGAAATTCTATCCTTGGTCTCCCTACAATTATGTGTATAACAATCCGATGATTTATGTGGATCCGGATGGGAGGGCTCCCGAGGCAATTCCTATTGGAGTAATTTTGCGAGCTGGTAAAATAGCATATAAGATTTGGAAAGTTTACCAAAGAACAAAAAGCCTTGATGTTAATCATTTAAGGAGTGCGGGAATTAAAGAACTCGAACACTTTAAAAATGATGCTTATGCTAGTTTAACTCCAAATATTACTTCTGGG
>JAHDCE010000537.1 GCA_020630045.1 Saprospiraceae bacterium
AATTGATAAAAGAGTAAATCACTCCTCTTCTTTTTTTTCAAGTGGCATATCTTCACGAAGGGTTTCTTCGAATTCTTCCATTTCTTCTTTGACTTTTTCCCATACCTGCTCGGTATTCTCCCACTCAAAACCTACTTTGGCGGTTTTTTCCTGCATTCGGTAGGCTTTGACCATTGCCGGTAGGGCATTGGGAACCCCTCCAAGAACGGTTTTTTTACCCGATGCCAATTTGAGTTTTTCCCAATTTCGCTTCACATCTTCCTCGTTTTCTACTTTGACATCTCCGTATATATGTGGATGTCGTTTGATGAGTTTGTTACAAACGTCATTCAGTGCGTCCCCGATATCAAAAGCCTTTTTTTCATCAGCTATTTTGGCATAAAAAACCATATGGAGCATTAAATCTCCGATTTCTTCCTTGATACCATCCAAATCCTCATCCAAAATGGCCTCTGTGAGTTCATAGGTTTCTTCTATGGTTAGATTCCTAAGGCTTTGTAAGGTCTGTTTACGATCCCAGGGGCATTTTTCCCGGAGTTCATCCATGATTTCCAAGAGCCTGGCAAAGGCCAAAGCTTTTTCCTGATATTGAACGGGTATATCCATTTTCTTTTTTCTACAAATTTAAGCCAATGAAGGAAACATATGTTGTCCTAGGCAACGAATTGGATGGAAAGGTGTTTATATTTGTATAAAATCTATTGTCATGGAATTCCTTTATATATTACTTATCATTTTTGTCGTATTCGGTTTATCCTTTTTTATGATGAATATCCGCCATATCATAACTGGTCAGGAATTCCGAGGTAGTTGTGCTTCTAATAATCCTTTAATCAAGAATAATATGGGCGAGTGTGGCGTCTGTGGTAAAAAGCCCGGAGAAGAATGTGGGATGCCTGAAGTGGACGGAAAGTAATTCTTTCTTAAAATCCATGTTTTTTTGATTTTACTGCAACGATTTTAATCTCCTACCGTATCAAATCTTGACCACTTGCATTAGGTGGTTGGAAATATCAGCAAATCACTACCGTTGACTAACATCAAAGGAATATATACTTTTGTTTTCCTCATACTTTGTTCGGGATTGCTTTCTATGGGAAAACCATTTGAGTACACTTCCCGTTTGCAAAATACTCCCAAACATATCGAGCGTAAATTGAAAAGGGATGCCGCCCGTTTGGCAATCCGTATGGATGCCCGGGGTGAAGATCCTGCTTTCCTGCAAGTCAATGTACCTGAACAGAAAGCCAAGGAAATTTATGCTGTCCTTTTGGACATATATAATAGTGGCCTTCCTGAAGCCAATGAGATTTTCAATTGTAATCTTAGAGTCGCTACTGATATTTCTATTGATAAATTCTGGATTATTTACGATAAAGAAGCAGAATGGGCGGATGCTCTGGCAGAAGGCGTATTTGAAGTAGATGGTGAAATGGAAGATTTATTGGATGAATATGATCTATTTATTACCGACAAAAAAAGCTGGGATGAAAAAAATGATATGATCACGATTGAATCAGCTAAATTATATAATATGGCCGCATTGGCTCAGAAATTCCAAGGGTTGCAAGGCGTTTCCAAAATTCATACCCATGACCCTGACGTTACTCCTGATTTTGATATTGCCATTAGGAATGAATCAGGAAAATGGAAGGTATCTTTTACTCGTTTTTGGTCGAGTTTGGAAAATACCAAATTCCATAAATGGATTTTTGAAGTATCAGATAAAGTGGAATTCATATCTGAAAGTGGTGATGAATTTCCGGATTGGATGAAATGTAGGGATGATTAATGTAATTTTGATAATCCTCACCTTCAAATAATTTCAAGCTGTACCGATAGTGTACGGCTTTTCTTTTTTATACTCAAATGAACTTCATTAATTAAATCCCGAAAAAGGATAAAAGATTGTTAATAGAAGCCTTTTATTTTTGACACAAAGGAAAAGGACAACTCTAGTGGTTGAGGGTTATGTTGCTGGTAATCAGTTTTTTATGTTGTGTTTTAATGTTGCATGGTTGATTTTCGATGTCACAAATATAGCTTTTCGGTTGTTTATTATACTCCTATTACCTTTTTATTGGCATTAATTATGAATTACAACAATCAACAACAACATTCATGATTGACCGAACATTACATATCATCTACAACTTAGGCGTATTAACCATTCTTTGGTTAGTGCTGGCGTCCTTTACTTCTACTATGGAGTACAATAGGACGTCGGTTAATTCTTCCTTGGTGTTTTTTGATATGGATAATTTGTCGGATTATCAAAAGAAGATGTATGAAAGGGATGCGACGAGATTGGCATTGAGATATGTGTCGAAAGGATCTGACTTTTCCAATCTAAGTCCCAGAGTGCCTATGGAGGTCAAGAATGAAATTCTAAGTTCATTATTAGCAGTACACAAATCTCCTTTTAATGAAGCATTGGAAGTAACCCGTAAACACAAACTCCATACGTTTCCGAATCCTGCGGTAGATAAATTCCAAGTGAATTATAAAAATACTTCTACTTGGGCTACACCGCTAAAATTAGGTGATAATATAACAAATAGTGAAACCATCAATAAAATCTGCGATGATTTTGGTTTAATCATTGAATCCCATAAAATATGGGATGATGAAAAAAACCTTTTCATTGTCAAAGCCAAGCAAACTTTAAATATGGCTGCGATTGCCGAACAATTCAAATCCCACGAAGGGGTAGAATTGGTTAATATGCTGATTCCGGATACTGATGGAAATGATATTTTGGCGACCAGAACTTCTAAAGGATGGAGATTGGATTACATGATTAAGTTCGATTCATGCTTCACCGGATGCAAGAAAAAACATGTTTGGAGTTTTGAAATAGCGAACATTTCTTCAGGGAGTGCAAACGTGAATTTCCTAGGAGAATCCGGTGATGAATTACCGGACTGGATGAAATGATAAATGACTGATTTACAGATGTGTTAAAAAGTTGACAAATCGTAAATTTAGAGAAAAAATAGGGAAACAATAGTGAAACGATATCGTACAATAATATAGATTCCCCATTAATTTAGAATAAAGAGTGAGTGTTTGTTCATAGTTTTTGTTTTTGTCCCCGCTAGATTAGATAGCGGGGTTTTTCAAAAACCTAATTACAACCACATTCGATTTAAATAAAGATATTTTTAAAGGGTGAGTGTTTGTTCATAGTTTTTGTTTTTGTCCCCGCTAGAATAGATAGCGGGGTTTTTCAAAAACCTTTTCATCCGATATTGATTCAGAATAAAGAGTGAGTGTTTGTTCATAGTTTTTGTT
>JAHDCE010000538.1 GCA_020630045.1 Saprospiraceae bacterium
TCCCAAAATAACGATTCGTCTTTCATACAAAAAAATTCGTGATAACATCTAATAAAAAACGGGTTCCCAATGGGAACCCGTTACTAAGAATGCGAGAAAAAATGTAGTGTTTCTTATTACTTATGTGGAAGTCATTCCAAAAACTCCCTTAAGTAAAAACTACAATGAAGCTATCAAGCACTCGCCCCAAAGTAATCATATAGTCCATGCGGCGGATTTTTGTGGTAGGCTGCGTTGTGAAAATCCTTGCGTAGCTAGGCTATGTGCGGTTTTCACGCCTTGACTACCACAAAAATCCACTCGCCTGTTTCTATACATTACTTTTGACCGAGTGCTTATTTTTTGACCACTTTCGTGGAATGGACTTCTTTGCCGGAAGTCAGGTTCACCAAGTACATACCCGTTGGCAAATTCCCCAACTCCAAATGTATGTTTTGTTGTCCTTGTGCCAAAGATTCGGTGATGACAATGACTTCTTGTCCTAGTAAATCAACAACTGATACTTTCAAGTCTGTGCTTACTTGCATATCCAAACTGATATTCAAATGATTGGTTGTCGGATTCGGAGACATGGTAACTGCATTTGCAAAACTTATCTCTTCGTTAGACAGTACGACATCCGTTCCTCCTATGACTTCAAAGTTCAATAGTTCTTCTTTTTGGTTGACCGGTGATATTGTTACTAAGTAAGGTGTATGTGAAGCTCCCGGATAGTTTATATGAACAAAGTAATCACCAAAGACCAAACCTGTAAATTCGTATTGACCAATTGAGTTTGTAATAGTTGTCGCTAAAATATTGCCTGCCGCATCTAGCAACTCTACAGTTACTCCCGGAAGAGGATCGCCTTCTACGCTCATAACACGTTCTACGGTTCCTCCTCCCCAGAGTCCGGGGCCGCCGTCAATCACTTCTCCTCCTATGTATCCACCGGGAGTGACATCAAGGACGATGGTTTCACAAACTTCTGCTGAGCAGGTTTCGAACTCATCATAAGTCGTCAAACAAATCGTATAAGCTGAAATGGAATCTGTTCCAGGATAAATGACTGTAGCTTCAGGGCCTGTAAACGTAGTTCCGTCACCGAAGTCCCAAACAAAGTATTCTGCATTTTCTCCGAATCCGAAGAAGAAGACTTCGAAATTACCCGCAGTGTTCAATTCGCCGTAGTAAAAGTATTGGGCCGTCACATCGCACGAGTCTATAGGTCCACCTCCACAAGGGCCGGCCGTCCATTCAGTCACACCAAAACAATTCAGGGCGATACATTCGTTTTCGTAAGTCACTCCATCACATCCACACACCGGGTCGTATTCCGTTGTACAAACTGCACTTAAATCAATAGCCGACCAATCAATACACTCTCCGGTGCTTCCTTCTCCAATAGTTACATTCTGGCAATATTCGCAAACGCTTCCGCTTGCTCCGGTCGCGACCAAACAGAACGTATATGTTCCGTCTACAAAATCGCTTAAATCAACATTGCCTCCATTTTGAGTTGTTCCGTCCGGCAAATACCAAGTGTAGGAGTACGGCAAGTCTGTCCCTTCCGCATAGGGTTCTAGGATATCACCCAAAGGCCAATCGGTAGTTTGCTCAAAATAAGTAAAGCAAGAATCCGAAGTCTCCCCTTCAACATATATCGGTTGACAATATTCACAAACATTGCCCGCAGCATCCGTCACCACTAAACAAGCATCATAGGTTCCGGGAGCAAGTCCGGTAAGTGTCACCACTTCTCCTGTAGCAACACCCCCATCCGGTAAATACCATTGATAAGTATATGGTGCAGTGCCTCCGGATGGATATGCTTCAAGAACAATGACTCCGGTAGGGTCTGAATAATATTCGAACGCGGCATAACATGTATCAACTCCGCCGCCACCGCCGGGATATTCTATGGAAGTACATGCGGAACAACCTTCACCTGTAGTCAAGCTCGTGGCGGTAGCACAAATTAGATACAATCCTTCTTCGGGAAAAGTAATGTCTACAAAGCTATCATTCTCAGAACCGGGATTCACGAACTCAGCCCCTCCTAAGTCCCAGTCATAGGTGTAATCACCTCCATCGCCACCTGTCATGGAAGCGGCTACACCCCACCAAGGGGCGAAGTCACCCGGATAAACAATCAGTTCCAAAGAACATGAATCCGGAGTCGTCGTATCTTCCACGATTATTGTTTCACAAAAATTACAAGTGGTTCCGTCAGCACTAGCGACATCTAAACAAATGGTATATACACCCGGTGTCGGGAATGTCGCAAAAGGTTCGGCGACGTTGGGCGAATCAAAATAAATGGCCGGAGACCAGCTATAAGAATATGGTGCAACTCCACCCCATACTTCAGATGCAATTTCATAATGATATCCATTGGGAGTCACTCCGGCGGGAATCGGCCAAAACGCGACTGAACATGTCGTGTCAATCGGTTCAGAAACTACATCGAATACCGTACATGACGAACAAGTCCCCCCTGTATTAGAGTCATAGGCCTGAACACATAGTGTATAATTGCCATCAGACAATCCAAGTAATTCCAAGTAGGGAGAATTAGATACATATTCTTCTGGCATACCCGATCCCGCTCCTGACCATGTATAGATGAATTCCGCCGATGAGTCCACATCAATCAATTCGCCGAAAGCGACATAAAGGTTCGGATCCCAAGGAGCGGGTTCTACGGAAAGGTCGATTTCACAATTGAATGGGTTAGGTATATAAATATCCGCACATGCTTGGCATGATCCACCACTTGCATCCGTAATGACCACACAAACATTTTGCCATCCATGATCCGGAAAATAAGCGACCATATCATCTGTGGGAAATGTTGTGATTGCACTTCCTGTGCCAAAGTCCCAATCATAGGTATAAGGAGCGGTTCCTCCGAAAACATCGACATGGAAATATCCATAGTTCGAATTAGTGGAATCAACCGACCAAGTAATTTCGGCTTCACATGTGGGAGCATCCGGACAAACGCCGGTTACAGGTAATTCAAGTGTCGTACTCCAGCTGTCAAATACTCCTGTACTGGTACCCCCTACGGATGGATTCAAAGGACATTGGACATAAACGGTAACCACACCGCTATCGCCGCAATGGGCTAAGTCGTATACATAGTAACCGTTTACATTGGTAAACAAGGAATCTGTCCAAACCTCGCCGCAAGCTTCATATTCAATGAAACCGTCGGCATAAGGTACCGGATTGCCTGCTGCGTCAGATGCCAAGCCTTGTACTGTAACTGTGTTCTGAGCAAATGCCATTACACATAGGCATGACA
>JAHDCE010000539.1 GCA_020630045.1 Saprospiraceae bacterium
TCTTTATCACTTAAAACATCCATTCTAGATTGAGGCGCGCGCAGCATAGTGTGCGCCAGCGGAGTAGGAATACCTTTTTCATTTAAAGCAGTGATTAAAGCCTCACCAATCCCTAACTTAGTCAACAAATGTTCCACATCATAATAATCCGTCAATGGATAATTTTGTGCGGTCAATTTGATGGCTTTTCTGTCCTTGGCGGTAAATGCGCGCAAAGCGTGTTGGATTTTCATGCCCAATTGTCCGAGTACGTCATCCGGTACATCTTCCGGATTTTGGGTGACGAAGAAAATACCCACACCTTTGGAACGAATCAATTTGATGATGGATTCGATTTGGTTTAACAAGGCCTTGGACGCTTCTTCGAATACCAAGTGCGCCTCATCAATAAACATCACCAACTTGGGTTGCTCAATGTCCCCTTCTTCCGGGAAGGAAGCATAAATTTCAGCCAACATTTGAAGCATGAACGTAGAGAACAATTTCGGGCGATCTTGAATATCCGTCAAACGGATGACAGATACCATACCTTTTCCGTTTTCATCCAATCTACAAAGGTCGTCTACATCGAAAGAAGTCTCACCGAAAAACGTGTCCGCTCCTTGCTGTTCGATTTCCACGATACGACGCATGATAGCACCGACCGAAGCAGTGGAGATACGGCCGTATTCCGCTTCTATTTCCTCCTTACCTTCATTGGTCAAATATTGTAGTGTCTTTTTGAAATCCTTCAAATCCAACAAGGGAATGTCCTTGTCGTCACAATATTTGAATACGACGGAGACGATACCCGACTGGGTTTCATTCAATTCCAAAATTTTGGAAAACAACACCGGACCGAATTCGGAAACAGTGGCACGAAGTCTCGTGCCTTTTTCCTCGGACAAACTCAAAAACTCAACCGGACTGGTATCCGCTTCAAAAGGGAATCCGATTTTCGCATGCCGCTCGTCGATTTTCGGATGTCCTCCACTAGCAGCCGCAATACCACTCAAATCTCCCTTGATGTCCATCAACAATACAGGAACGCTTTGTGCGGATAATTGCTCCGCCAATATTTGTAAAGTTTTCGTTTTTCCCGAACCCGTAGCTCCGGCAATCAAGCCATGACGGTTCAATGTCTTTAATGGAATGCGGATTAGCGTATTGGTTTGGGCTTCACCGCCGACCATAGCGCCCCCGAGTGTGATAGAAGGGCCTTCGAAGGTATAGCCTTCGGTCATTTCTTGTACGAATTGGTCTTTATTACTCATGTTCGGTTGGAATTGAATTTAATCTACAATTTATGACGTGGAGTGAGTCATTAGGATACACCCTTGAGGGAGCCCAACTCCTTTTCCATTTCTCCTTGTAATTTCAAAGCTGCATTTCTCGCCGCTTCCGCGAAATCTTCTCCTTGTGATGCGTAGATAATGCCCCTGGAAGAATTGACCAATAAACCGACTTGGTCATTCATGCCCAATCTGCATACTGTTGCTAAATCACCTCCTTGTTTTCCGACACCGGGTACTAGGAGAAAATGTTCGGGAGCGATGTTCCGGATTCGCTTGAAATCCTCTGCATGTGTGGCTCCCACTACATACATGAGGTTGTCCGGAGTTCCCCATGCTTGGGATGTCCGGATGACTTTTTCAAATAAAGGTTCGCCGTTTTCTTGTGGTGTCCTTTGGAAATCACTCGATCCTGGGTTGGAAGTCAACCCGAGTAGAATCACCCACTTGCCGTCAAAGCCCATGAAAGGTTCGACAGAGTCCACACCCATATAGGGAGCGACCGTAACAGAATCGAAATTATAGGTTTCAAAAAACGTTTTTGCGTAAAGTTTGGAGGTGTTTCCGATATCTCCCCGTTTCGCGTCAGCGATTACAAAATGTTCATTAGGGATATAATCCAAAGTCCGTTCTAATATTTCCCATCCTTTTGGCCCCATTGCTTCATAGAAAGCGAGGTTGGGTTTGTAAGCGACGCAAATGTCTTTGGTAGCGTCTATGATGGCTTTGTTAAAGGTAAGAATGGGGTCAGTACCGGATTTGAGATGTTCCGGAATCCTTTGTGGATCCGTATCAAGACCGACACAAAGGAAGGATTTCTTTTTGATGATTTGCTGAAAAAGGTCTTGACGGGTCATTATCCGAATTTCACGCCATTGATCGCTTCGACTGCATTGATACCGGGGATTTTTGAACGCAAGGTTTCTTCCACTCCGGCCTTCATCGTGAAAGCGGACATGGAACAAGCTTCACAATTTCCCAGCCATTTGATTTGGACGGTCATATCGTCGGTGACATCGACCACTTCGATATTTCCTCCGTCTTTTTCCAAATGTGGACGGATGCTATCCAAGGCGGTTTCGATGTCTTGCATCAATTTTTCTTTCCTTTCCGGTTCCATAATCATGATAGAAATGTTCTATTGTAGTACAAAAATAGTGAATTGTATGTTCAATTAAAACTCAAATGGTCTCATCTTATCACTGCTTCATGCCAACAATTTTCGTAGGAGGCAGCATTTCATTCCGAACTGCGATTTGGCGAGCGGTATTTTCCGCCATTTTCATAAATGCTTTTTGTACGATTTCGTCTCCTTGTAATAGTGCGGGCTTTCCTTCGTCGCCGGCTTCCCGGATTCCTTGGACTATCGGAATTTGCCCTAGTAGCATCGACTCGCTCAGGTGAACCAGTTTTTTACCTCCGCCCTGTCCGAAAAGGTAATATTTGTTATTGGGTAGCTCCTTGGGTGTGAACCAAGACATATTTTCTACCACACCCAAAATCGGGACATTGACATTCGGCATTAAAAACATATTCATGGCTTTGACCGCGTCCACGACTGCGACTTCCTGCGGTGTCGTTACGATGACCGCTCCGGTCAAAGGAACGGTTTGAACCAATGTCAGTTGAATATCACCGGTTCCAGGCGGAAGGTCGATAATTAGGTAGTCCAATTCGGGCCAAACGCATTCTTGGATGAATTGCTTGATAATGGCTCCTAGCCTTGGTCCTCTTAGAACGACGGCTTGTTCTGGTTCGATAATGAAACCGATGGACATGACATGGATGCCATGCGATTCGATCGGAGTAATTCTGGGTTGGCCGTTTACGGTCGCGACTTTTGGGCGTTTTCCTTGTAGTCCGAACATGGTCGGAATAGAAGGCCCGTATAAATCAGCGTCGATGAGTCCCACCCTAGCACCGAGTTGTTGTAGTCCTAGTGCTAAGTTTACGGAAACGGTGGATTTTCCTACACCGCCCTTGCCCGATGCTACGGCGATTATATTTTTGACCTG